>JAYSYM010000533.1:0-3525 GCA_043727635.1 Bdellovibrionales bacterium
GGCCGCAAAGGCGATTTGCTGTTGGGTCTCTCGACAAGCGGTAACTCTGAGAACGTCATTCGCGCATTTCAAGGTGCTAAAGAGGTAGGAATCCGTACCGTTGCCCTGTTGGGCCGCGATGGCGGAAAACTCAAAGGGCTAGCCGATCACTCGATCGTCATTCCGGCGCAAACCTCTGATCGTATTCAGGAAATGCACATTAAAATTATCCACACAGTCATCGAAACCGTCGAGCGCCGGCTTTTCCCTGAGAATTATTGATCTTAGGGCCGAGGGCTGCTACGACTTGATCGAACAGCTGGAGACGTGGGTGAGTGGCTTAAACCAATAGTTTGCTAAACTGTCGTACAGTGTAAAGCTGTACCGAGGGTTCAAATCCCTCCGTCTCCGCCACTTTTTATTTCAATCGAGCCTAATTCCACCATGGATGAAAATTTCGTCGAGCTACAAATTAAAATTTCTCACCAAGAAGTCGCAATTGAATTGCTCACACAAGCGGTTCATGAGCAGCAAATGGTCATTGCGAAAATTGAAAAAAACTTAAGGAGTTTGACCGAGCGCTTTGAGGCGGCGGAAGCGCCCGAAATTGGCCCCGGGAATCAAAAGCCTCCGCACTATTAAGTTTCTCATCTTTGCTTTATGCTGAACTTCAAAAAAAATACCAAGAAAATGTCAGTTCGCGACCCGCAGTATAATCTGCAATGAAACAAGAAGGACTTATCCAGTAATGAAATCTCTTTTAGGCGTACTCACTCTCCTCGTTACAGTTAACTGCGCAACCGGAGTCATCAAAGACGATTGGACCAAGCAACTTATCGGAAAAACTGGTTACGTACGTGAACCAGTAAAGATCGTTCATGATGCAAAGAAAAATTGGGCACCGTTTAGCGATTTCCAACGCTGCGGACAAGTTGAGATTGTTGAAGCGCGAGCTTACGGAAAAAATACCGGCCTTGTCGTCAGACAAGAAGGTAAACTATTTTATCTCTGGAGCTCTGACAACTTCGTAAACGAGTTTAGCAACAGCCCGACGGATGCAAAGCTTCGCGAGTATATCGCAGCAACGCAAGAAGATGCTCTCGGCGCAAAGACCACGGTCAAACTTGCGAGTGGAACTAGCGACTCTCATACATTGCAGTGCCAAAGCACTTACTGGGCAGGAATGGCGATTCAGCAGTTAGTGTTTGTTAAAGGAAGACCTGTTCAAGCGAACAAAACTGCATCTGGCGAAGAATGGCTCTACACGCAAGACCAGAGACAACAGTCGTTCGATATTAAAAATGGAAAATTAGTTCGCTGGCAGGATTAGTCCGACTCAATCATCAGGCGAAATAAAAAAGGCGGAGATTTCTCTCCGCCCCAAATTCATATCTCTAAATTTAAAACTTAATTAACGTAGTCGTCGTCATCATAACCGTCGTCGTAGCCATCATCGTCTTCGTCTTCGTCTCCTGGCCATCCGCCGCCGTTACCGCCACCGGGCCATCCGCCACCATTGTTGTTACGAACTCGGCCTTCAATCTCAACAGTCGCCTTTTGAACGAGGTTCAAGCTCTGTCCAGAAATTTGAATTGCAGTGATGCAACGTGGGTTACGCAAAGCGATCCATCGAGTGCGAGAGTTGCCCGGAAATTCTTGGCGAACAGTGAAGTACTGAGTGCCACCGTTTCTAAACTGAAGACCAAGTTGTTCGATGTACGCAGGTTGGTTGCGAACAGTGATACGAACTGCGTCCATTCGTTCGCCTTGGCGACAAGCTGGTGTGCGAATTACTTTGGTGCTTCCTGTGCGAGAAAGTTTAGTTGATCCAAGAAACTCAGGCCGAGCCAAAGCTTCGGCTGGCAATGCCATCATTCCAATGGCTAATGCTGCTAAAAGTGTTTTCACGTTGTCCCTTTCGTTCTCACTTCTTTAGTGAAGTGACTGATTGCTGAGTTCTTTCATATCTAAGTGGTGTTCTCATGTCGCTGACACGTTCGATGTTGGAATGAAAGAGCACAAAACCCGCGTTAGTCGTGTATAGATCTTATTTTGTCTTCTCTTCTTCCGGGGCAAAGAATCATTAGATCAACAGGAGGGCCCATGCCTTTTAACTTTAAATTAATTTTTGCTGTAATTCTCTTTTTTGGTGCTGGAGCACAGGCTGCAACACCACTAATCACTAAGATCAACCAATCGGGCCACGTCCCTAACGATTATCGCTTTTCGCAAGTCTGCGAAGTCTATCGAACAAGAGTCGTTGTTACCACTCAGATGGGAATTGAAAATTCAGACAAGCCTGTTGTGATGAAAAGAATATTTCCAGCTGCGTTGTCAGCGAATATTCATCAAATGATACGGCAAGCATCGTTAGAAGAACTTCAAGTGAGCAACATTCAAATTTGTGATGCTCCGACTACAAAAGTTAGTGCTGCAACTCCTGGTGTGCCGAGCTTCGACATTTTTAGAAGTGGTTCGTGCTCCGAAGCTCGCGCTGAGAGAGTGGGCGGAAGCAGCTATCATCTTCGCCAAATTGTCGATAGCTTCTGTCCAGAGACAAACGATCCCGGTGGCGAGATCGAGCCCTAATCCTTATTGCTTGATGCGGTAGCCAGTTTTAAATATCCACCAAGTCGCGATAGTGACGCAGTGTTAATGACGGGCTCAAACATATCAGCAGTGAGTTCTTGAGGCACAAGACCAATCATTGAACGAGTTTTACGATAATCAGATAAAATATTATAGCCGCCAGCGAGCACTTCCCGTCTCGAGGGGTTCACGATTCCGCAAACCACATTGATCAAAGTCGTTTTGCCAGCGCCATTCGGTCCTAAAAGAGAAAAAATCTCACCCTTTTGGATCGATAAGTTTTGGATATAACGGCGGGCGAAGACAAGTTTAGTTTAGTCATTCTTAAGATGTTGCCGCTCAGACGCCGACGGTGGCAAGCTTATCTGCTATGGAAAAGGCGATTCGCTACTTCGCAGTCAACGGCCGAGTTACTTACCTGCTCACTGTTTTAGTTTTATTAGCCGGTGCGATCAGCGCCTACACTCTTCGTCGCGAATCTTTTCCGACGGTCGATTTTGCCACAATGAGCATTGCGACTTACTACCCGGGCGCTTCGCCCGAAGAGGTTGAAGATCTCATCACGATCCCTCTTGAAGACGAACTCCGCACAGTCGAAGGCTTTGATAAAGTTATTTCTATTTCTCAACAGGGCCAAAGCGAAATCACAATTCAGGTTGAGCTAGATGGCTACAACTCGGACGACGTAATGGATGAAGCTCAGCGGGCGATTCAACGAGCACGTCTTCCCGCCGACTTACAAGATCCGCCGAATGTGATTCGAGTGAGCTCGGGTGAGATCCCCGTGTTTGAACTTGGCGTTATTGGCGAGGCTAGCGGAAGAACAAGAAATCAAATCGCTGAAGATCTTCAAGACGTCCTTGAAGACGCCGATGGAGTGGCGAACGTTCGCTTTAACGGATATCAAAACCGTGAATTTCAAGTATTAGTTGACCAGCAAAAAATGCGAAGTGCCCA
>JAYSYM010000534.1:0-10642 GCA_043727635.1 Bdellovibrionales bacterium
TTGCGAAGATTCTTTAAGCCGCGTTTCGCTGCTTCTTGCACCCATTCTTCAGAGTAACCGTTTCCATCGAAACAAATACGCTTAGAGTTTTTCATGAACTCGCGAACAACTTCGAGTGCTAAGCGATCATCGACCACACCGCCCTTGGCGCGAGACTTCAATGCATCAACTACATCTGTTAAACCATCAGCGACTGCTGCGTTCAATAATGTCATTGGAAGAGAAACACTCGCTGAGCTGCCTACTGCGCGGAATTCAAATTTGTTTCCGGTGAATGCAAATGGAGAAGTTCGGTTACGATCAGTATAGTCCTTGCGAAGTTCGCCTAAGCGCGACACTCCGAGCGACATTGTGTACTGAGCAGTGTCTGCAGTGAGATCTTGATTCGTAGTTAACTTATCAACGATTGAAGTTAATTGAGAGCCCAAGAATGCAGAGATAATTGCTGGAGGTGCTTCGTTCGCACCCAAGCGGTGATCGTTACCGGCACTTGCAATCGCAGCCCGCATTAAGCCAGAGTGTTTATCAACACCGTGAAGAACTGCAGCTAAGAATAATAAGAAGCGAACGTTCTCGTGTGGGTTGTGGCCCGGCTCTAGAAGATTCGGATGACCCTTGTAAGATCCATCGTGACGAGAAACTGCCATCGACCAGTTACAGTGTTTACCTGAACCGTTGATTCCACCGAATGGTTTTTCATGGAACAAAACTTTGAAGTTATGCTTTTCAGCTACTCGCTCCAAAGTCGTCATCGTCAGCTGATTGTGATCAGCCGCCAAATCAGTGTTCTCAAAAATCGGAGCCATTTCGAATTGCGCCGGAGCAACTTCGTTGTGACGAGTTTTCACCGGAATACCGAGACGGTAAAGTGCGTGTTCAAATTCAGACATGAAAGCTAAAACGCGTGTTGGAACTTTTCCGAAGTAGTGATCTTCAAGTTGTTGGCCGCGAGGAGGCCGAGCACCGAGAAGAGTTCTTCCCGTCATTTGAAGATCAGGACGAAGCGAGAAGTAGGCTTTATCAATTAAGAAATACTCTTGCTCAGGCCCGAGAGTGGTAATGATGTTTTGAACACCCTTATCTCCCATCAAGTGCAAAAGTTCTTTTGCTTTGTTGCTGATCGCCTCTACCGAGCGGATCAAGCCAAGTTTTTCATCGAGTGCTTCGCCAGTGTAGCTAACGAAGACCGAAGGTATACAAAGTGTTTTAGTGCCAGCGATTCGGTTGATGAACATAGGGCTTAACGGATCCCACGCAGTGTACCCACGAGCAGTGTGAGTTGCGCGGATTCCACCAGAAGGGAAGCTCGATGCATCGGGCTCACCTTGCATCAACATTGACCCAGTAAATTTTAAAACAGGTTGGCCTTTTTCGAGAGCCAAGAAAGAATCATGCTTTTCAGCTGTGAACCCGGTTTGCGGTTGGAACCAGTGACAGAAGTGAGTTGCACCTTGAGCTGTCGACCATTCGAACGCGGCAAGTGCCACGGCTTCTGCAACATCGTCAGTAAGTTTCGCGTTGCTATCAATCATGCTTTGGAGTTTTTGAAAGATGTTAGCTGGTAACTTCTCTTTCATCTTTTCTAGAGTAAATACTCTTTGGCCGTAAACGTCTTTGAACTCTTCACCCTCAGAGATGAAAGGTACAACGGTACGATTTCGTGCTTCCTGAAGGGCTTGTGCACGCCGCGAAAAGGTAGGACTGCTCATCCTGTTCTCCTTGGTAAATTGTATTTTGTATTGCGATTCCGAGCTGCCAAAAACAACTAATAGAGACACAATATCTCTACCGAGACATTGTTGACCAGTTTAAAATTGGCAACATTTTCCCTTACGCAGGGCTCTAGAGGCGGAGCATGTGCTGACACTGCTCATGAAGCCCGTTTCGCTGGGTCATGCGATCTGACTGAATCACGAGCTGCAAGCGGCGAACGAAAGTATCGCCAGTGTACTCCTCACCTTTTTCATCTGGCTTTTGTGTTGGGCTAAAGATAAACACAGACTGCTTTTGCATGATCTTACGGAAGTCCTCTAGCGAGTCAGGCGAGCAGCGCGATAGCTCATGAAGCTGATCGAGTACGACCGTAGAGCCACTACGGAACTCATTTACGATCGTCCCGCGCTTAGCCTCATACATGCCTTTAATCGACTTAATCGCATTTGCCTGACTTGTCGTAGCAATAGCTGAAATCAAATTTATGATTCCCAATCGGTCAGTTGAAGGCTTGTACCACTTCTCTTTTAGCCAATCGAGCGGAGTGTTGAGGTACTTTCTCCAGTCGTCTAGTGGCGGCTCTCCAGTAAGTAGCAGGCGAGCGAACACCATTCGCTGCTTCCACTCAGTGTTTGCTGCACCGTTAGAAACGTCGTTGATCGTATTCTTCATGATCGGGAAAATATCCCAAGCTTCGTCATTTTCGAGAATGCCCGATTTATCTTTGTCGTAGCGAATAAAAATGCTCTCAGTGTAGTAGATGATCGGAACCACGGTACGCATCGCTGAAGAGTCCATGCGGTGGTTCGAGTGACCAAGCGGACGAGATGCGTTCTCGAGAGAAGTTTCGAAATCTTCGTACTTGTTTTGACGCTTAAGCTGTTCAACATAGCTTGCCATTCCCGGTAGATTTGAGAAGTAGCGGCCAAAGTTCATTTTGAGATGTCGGCGGAATGAGTTGATATCAACTTTCACTCGGCCAAAAATATCTTCGAGCATCGGGCTATTTGCTGGAGCAGCTTTCAACCACTCTTCGTGAGCTGTATTAAATATTTCAAGTGCATGCGAGCCAGAGGCTGACACGAAATTGAACCACTCGATTCCCTCGCGGAACTTGATGTAGTCGTTACCGTCAGAATTCGACATGAATAAGTTTGCTTCCATGAACGTACGATGGCCTGCGCGTTGGCTTCGAGGATCAGCGGCACCCAAGTCGAAACCTACTTTGCGCATATCGCGATAAAGTGCTTCAGCTTCGTCTGTTGTTAACCCATCGAGTGTACGTGCCCGATTGGTGTCAACAGTGAATGATCGCAACACAAGCTCGACGATGATTCGAGTTTGATTCAATCGAATAAGGTCTTCGGCTCGATACTGAGCATCGCGCGAGTCGCCACCAATATAAGGAGCATCGAGCCTTGCATGCTGGTTTGGAGTATTAACTCGTGTGTAGAGGAGCGGGCGCTTTGTCGGATCAAGAACCATTAAGAATTCTTTAATCGCAACTATGCGAGTGATGCGCTTTAAGATCTCTGTGTGACCTTCAGCCTTGGTAGCTTCTGTAACTTTTAGTATGTCGCTAAGTTCTGCCGATAGGTCAGCACCCGTTCTAGCATCGCGATTTCTAAAGAGGGTGTTCGAAAGCGACATTCCGTAGAGCCAGTTGTACATATAGTATTGCAAGGCAGAAACTTCGATAGTGCCGATACCAAGAGGGCGGTTTCGCTCTGCCGCTGGGTCATTCTTAAATGCACTGATACGGCTTGGGCGAAGAATATTGGTGAAAATTTTCGGATAGATCGTTGCGAGTGACGATGACTTAATGTTGAGCGGAAGCTTACCACTCACCTTTTCGTAATTGATGAGAAGCTCTTGAATGCTCTCGCTCGGAATCATATGATTTTCATTACGAGCAACAGCTTGCTGAAGAAGTGATGTTAAGTCCGAGATGATTCCTGCCGTTACCTTAACGGTTTGACCCTCGCCCAATGATCGATCAGCAAGGCCGTATTTGTACCGGATCATCATTCCGTACATCTTTGCAGAAGTTTTCAGAACAGCTGTCCACTCATTGCAGTGAACTCTGTCTTTAGGACCACTAATTAAGATCGATTTTAAGTTGCTCGCAAGTATTGGGAATCTCTCGAGACGCTTAATTGTGCGCGCTTCCTCATCTGGATCGATTGAAGCACTACGAAGCGTTTTCACTAAATCAAAAATTCTCTGGATGGCTAATGGAGAGCCGTCATTACCATCAAATTTCGCACTTACTTGATCAACAAAAGTGTTTAAAGCGGCAACTGCTTGGTCAATTTTCTCAGCAGGAACGTTGTCGGCAGAAATCGATCGTCCAAGTAAGATATCCATATGCGGATCGAGCGCGTGCACACCGGCTTTAATCGATAGCAAAATCTCTTTTACTTTTTCAATTTCTACTCGAGTAATGTTGTTTGAACGGCCACCGATAGCCGTCGATTTAATTTCGAACCCGATTGAAAGTAAGCGACTTGAAAAGCTGTTTTCATCTGCAAAATAATCGATGATAAATCTCTGAATTTCTTCAAGCGTGTAACCGGCTTCAGAGCTTTGGCCTTTAGTTTTAGAGGTAAATGAGTCGACTGCCTTTACTAAACA
Source organism: Bdellovibrionales bacterium (assembly GCA_043727635.1). Lineage (GTDB taxonomy): Bacteria > Bdellovibrionota > Bdellovibrionia > Bdellovibrionales > JAMPXM01 > JAYSYM01. The sequence continues at coordinate 4,348 of JAYSYM010000534.1, forward strand.
GGTAAACACTTCTTCAACGCGCTCAACAGACTCATTACCATCGAGGTAATCGAGCATGATTTTCTTAGTATCACTCAAACAAGCCGTATCGCCCATTCGCATTGAGCGAGGCTCAGTAACTTTCGAGTTTTTGTCGTTCAAAAACGAGCAGCCCGGTAGCGTTATACTCACTACCAAAATCACTGCTGTAAGCAGGATTTTTTTAAGCTGATTTGATGGCCTAGGCTCGTTTTTCATTCCCTAGATACTTTTGCAACTACCTTGCCGTTGGGGATGCCCTGAACGTCAATAAGTTCGACATCCATCTCGCCTATAGTGAGCATCGGCGGCGGGCGATTTACGCGACTTTAAAAGGGCATTCAAAAGGCCGTATTTTGGCAACAGAGTGCAGATCTTAGATAGCTGGTTAGACTGCGACCGTTAGCTGCTTCTCGTAGCTAGAGTTGAAAACCGATACGGCTTTTGCGCAAACTTTGGTTTGCTTGAGTGCATGCGTGAGACTTAAATCCTGGCAAATTGAGTGAAGAGATTCTTTTTTCGCTTCGCCTTTTTTGATGCGGAACAAAGTTAAGTGCGAGCGGAAGCCGCCCTGAAACTTGCGAGTCGAAAGTTCTTGTGAAATTTCCTGAGAAACTGCAGCAAACTCGTTACCTGCTTCGAATGAAAGCGCAACGTAGTCGTACCCAGTTGTTTGACCTTCAAGAATCTCAACGCCAGCAACTCTTGCTTCAAGTTTTTGTTCAGCGATTTTCTTTGCTACATCCGCAAGAACTGACTTCTCACAATTCCCAAGTACGTAAGCTAAAGACACATGAAGATCTGTGCCACTGCGTTCGACACAAATCCCATTAAGCGCAAGAACCGCTGCGAGTTTTTTGCAAAGCCCTTCAACCGTCTGCGGGTTGATGTCTACTGAGATAAAAGGTTGAGTTACGTGTTCCATGACTTAGTTATAACTCTAACTGGAATTGTGAATGAACATTCACAATTCCTTCACGTGCTTTCGCCTAACTGAAAGGTTTTTTCGAGACTTCTGTCCTCACTTTTTGTGCGAGATCGCATTAGATCGTCGAGAATTTTTTGAACTCGGCTTAACAATTTGCACACTTTCGTGCGAAAGTGACCCACATGCCTAGTGAATCTATACAATTTAAACTTTCTGATCCGGTTTTGCCGTGTGCACCGCCACTGTGGGCGCACACCGGTCATCTGCAAACCCTTCTCGGTCATCTAATTCCGTCACCTAATTTTGATTTTGCCGGTGAGAGAATTGAATTGGAAGTCAGGGGTGGTGACAAAGTTCTCGCGCATTTACATCGCGGCAACTCAGATAAAGTTATTTACCTATTCCACGGTCTTGGCGGATACAGCCACGCAAGCTACATGCAGCGATCAGCTTCCGTCGCTCAGAAACAAGGTCATTCGATTTTCATGTTCAATCATCGTGGATGCGGTGAGGGAAGTGGCTTAGCTAGAGAGCCTTATCACTCAGGTCGTGCTGAAGACTTGAGTGCGATGATCGAGTACGGGCGAAAACTTTTTCCAAACAAAGTTCACGTCGCGATTGGGTTTTCATTAAGCGCGAATGCACTTTTATTATTAGCAGCTGGTCAGCGAGCGAATGTTCTCCCTGACGCCGCGATAGCTGTGAATGCACCGATTAATTTAGGTCGCGCCGGAGAACTTCTCAAACTTGGTTTCAATCGCATTTACGATCTTAGTTTTATGATCGAGATGCGAGGCGCACTTCGCAGTCGCCATCATCATGATCCAAAATTAAAGGAACTCTCGATTCCTCTGCTTGCAACACTCACCGAGTTCGATGACCTCTACACTGCTCCTTACGGGGGTTTCCGTGATCGCGACGATTATTATCAAACTTGTTCCGCAGCGCAGTACTTACCGGAAGTTAAAATCCCTACCGTAATCATCACTGCGGAGGACGATCCCTTTGTCGATTTTGCGGATTATCGAAATGCGAAATATTCAAAGCATTGCCTTACACATTTTGAACGCCACGGCGGGCACATGGGCTATCTCGCAAAACGACGAACGCTTCCGCGAACGGTTCGCTGGCTAGACTACGCTCTCGAAACGTATCTGAATGCACTTAAATATTGAGGCAGCCGAAAGTCGAGACGGAGAATTAGACCTTAGCAACAGAGACTCGCTACTCGCGCATTGATATCATAATTAAATGATCCAATTTCTCGCGATATCTCTAGCGATGTTAACCCTCGCCGGTTGCCAATCTACTTCCCGAAAACCCGCTTCTCATCCGCCTCAATTTCAGGCTGAGGCACTAAGTGCTTATCACGAGCAAATGCGAGTTAATTTTCTCGAAGAACAAAGAGTGGCTGCAGAGAAAAAGTACAAACGCTCGGGAACTAGCGACGACACTGAGCTTTCAAACGCTGAGCAAAGTCTTGCGAATGCAGAGAGCTCCCTAAAGGCATGGAAAGATTCTTTGAGTCGCCAAGCAACTAGGTCCCCTACTCCAATGCTCAGCAAAGTTGAGTACAATAGTCCTTGGCGTTCGCAAGTCGAACTCTTTGAAGTTTCAAATATTAATAACTACGCATTCGACTCTGCGCAGCCGACTCGTAAATTTTTTATGGCTTCTCAGAGCACGCGACTCTACGAGCTTCAGCTCAGACAAACGATAACTCCAAAAAAGTCATGGCTCGATGCTGAGGTCACTTGTGATCATCCGTTTGAGATTTCTTTCGACAACGACATTAAGCCTTTTTCAGCAGGGAACGTTGCGAGTTTTAAATGGGAGAGCCAACTAGAAGATCCAGAGATCGGGCTTCGCCTTCGAAATCAAAACTCGCGGTGTACGTTTAGATTTAGGGAACAAAACTCACCCAATTGGTCTGGCGTTCAACTTAGACCTGAAGCTGAGCAGTTCGGTGACTTATTAAAACTTACTCGCGCTTTTCAAGTGTGTTCACTACCAAGCGCACAAGCTCTTAGCGGAGTTGAAAAGTTCTTTGTCACCGCAAGCTTCAGCTCAATGACGTGTCCCGAGGCTGCCGACGTGCAGCTGGCCGGTCTACCGATTGAGGGACTCACTGAGCGAATTCGAATTCTAACTGGCTCTGAACTTCCGCAGCCTGTGATCGACGCGCGCAATCCGTTTGTTGAACTAGATTTCTCAAAAGCTCCGAAGCTTGATGTTATCGTTGCAACATCTCTCGTGTTTAGAAGTGATTTTTACGGGCAACTACTAGCAAGAGCGATGCTCTGGCACGCTCAGCGCGGAACAATCGTTCGGATCCTAAACTCAAAAGTGCTTGAGCTAAAAAAAGATCGCGAAATGTTAAGGAATATGGTCGCGGTTTCTGACAACGTGAAAGTTCAAACGTATGCCTTTGATTCACAAGATGCAAAAATCAAAAGCAAAATCAACGAGCTTCACCGAGTTAGCCATGTGAAACTTTTCGCCACCTACTCACGCACGCAACCAGAGGCAAGTGTTGTCATCATCGGCGGTCGAAATGTGCACGAGGCTTACATTTTGCCTGTGGCAATCGAGCGACTTGGCCTTCCGCAACTCGTGGACTACTTAAAGGGCGAGGACTCGTACCTCTTCTATCGCGATGTCGAAGCGATTGTTCGCTCACGAGATTTTGCAGAAACAGCAATTTCGCACTTTCTTACTTTTTGGCAGCGCCAACCGAACGCTTTTATCAGAAGTGCTAGCATAAACCTGGCTTCAGGAGCGCAGGCCGATCCAAATTATTTCCGCTCACAGACTCCACTCATTCGCCACATCCTTTCTTTACCTTACAAAGATGATCGCGAGCTAAACGATGTTTACGCTGATCTGATCGATAGCGCCGAGAGAGAAATTAAGATTACGACTCCCTACTTCTTGCCAACCAAACAAGTCGGTAAAGCTCTCGAGAGAGCCGTTAAGCGTGGAGTGGATGTCACGATTATTACGAAGACTGAGATAACTGGCGATAATCCGCAGTTTGATCACCTGACGAGCGCTGCCAATCAAATTTCTGCGAACAAGTACTGGGAGAAGCTTAAGGTTTACGACTACACCGTACCGAAGTCTCTACTTCATTCGAAGCTGATCTTGGTCGACGGCAAGGTGACTGTGATTGGCTCAGTGAATTTAAATCGCAGAAGTTTCTATCACGATGTGGAGAATGCCGCTGTCATTTACAGTCCAGAGTTTACTGCGAAGCTTTTAGTGATGTACGACGAGTTTATCGGCCTGAGTAAGCCAGTCGAGGCGAAGAAGAAAGTTCCGTTCTTAAAACGACTTCTAGTCAGCATTATCAATAAAGAGCTCTAACGAGACCCAAGTCTTGTTGAGCTTCTAGCAGCCTACCCTCACAATAGAAGTATACCTCTAAGGAGAACTTTAATGTTCAAACGACTCGTGTTTGTGGGCACCCTAGCATTTGCGCTTATCTCTTGTTCTAGCACTCCAGTTCAATTGAGCGAAAACGAAATTGCCCAGTACCGTGCTCCCGCTTCAACACTAGATGAAATGGAACAGAAGTTTCAGAACATCATGCAAGATGTAGCTTCTTCTACCAAAACTAAGTCGAACTACATTAATCGTCTACTCAACATCAATTATCGAATTGAAGGTGAAGTTTCGAATTACGAAAGAGAGCTTGATCAAGCGATTCAGCGACGGCGAGGTGATCCAACCTACTCATTCACGCCGCAAGCCAGCGAAACTTACTATCGCATGATGCAACTTCGCTTTTTAGCTGACGAGCAAATTGCCAGTCTTGTGCATATCTACGGTCGCCTGTTTGAAACTGCGACTGACGTTCAACTTCCTGAACCACTCAGAGGACGCGCTCAACGTGTGCTCGGCGGTTTAAACTTATCACTTCGCCAACTGTCGGGCGCTGATCGACTGCAAGCTCTTGTGCTATTCGATTCATTAAAGGAAGTGGCAAGCCGTTACCGAGGCTCAGCACTGCCGAAGCCGAAAGATCGTCTGCCGGCATCTGCTCACGCAGAATGGCAAGATGTAGAAAAGACGTTTGCTCCGTTTGATGCAGAAGATGTTTCTTCTCTTCGTCGCAAGCACAACAAACAAACTTTGAAGAACGCAGAGGCTGCAGCTAAATCAAACGAAATTGCGCTTGAGCCTTTGCAAAACGTTCCGCAATCAGACCGCTCTCCAAGTTCAGAAAAGTATGCGCCAGGCACTGGTACCTACGGAAACATCATCGGTCTTTCGTTTCCGATTGGACTCTTTAGCTTAACTTACGATGACGGACCAAACGCAGGATCAACAGTCGAGCTTCTTGATGTGTTGAAAGCTTCTGGCACTCCAGCAACTATGTTCTGGTTGACTCAGAATATTGCTCGCCACCCCGCTACAGTCGAAAAAGCAAAAAAATTAAATTTCCCAATCAACAGCCACTCTTGGTCTCACCAAAATCTTGTGAAGCTTGGCTCATCAGGTTTAGATAAAGAGATCAATCAAGCGGTAACCGTTGCGCAAGAAAAAATTGGCGTTCAGCCTGCTACGGGAAAGAAGTCGTCCCGATTCTTTCGCTGTCCCTACGGCGCTTGTTACTCGCCAGCCTCGCCCGCGATTCGCTCGCGTTTAGCTAACATCGGTTTGATTCATGCTTACTGGACAGTGGACAGCCTCGATTGGAAGTACTCAAAAGATCCTGAGCGAGTTTATCAGTTAACTGTTAAAGGTATGCAGGCCTCTGGCCGCGGCGTAGTTCTCATGCACGACATTCATCCCTCAACCGTCGTTGCGACTCGCAAGGTGATCTCATGGCTTAAGAGCCAGAATTATCGCCTCGCTACTCTCGAGAACGCGGTCGACGAATACAACAGAGGCGTAAAGCAGTAATGCAAATCGCACTTTTACTTATTGGCATTCTTCTCACTCAACTAGCTACTCTAACGGCCTCGGCAGATACACCTGCCGATCAATCGATGCTTCGTATGTACACTTACGAGCAGCTCGAGCAGGCAGCCGATTATCTCGGTGCGAAAGTTGAAAATCCATCTGAGAAAATTCTGTCTTGTGATCCGACTCCAGAGAAAGCAACTGCATGGCTTTCGGGACCGGTGCGCGAACTCATTGATCGTGCTCGCACAAGCGAACTGAAAAAGTTCCGACAAGATTCAAAAAGTTACGTTTCAAAAGTAAAAGGATGTTCAAGTCGTTGCTCGTGTAACGCTTACAGCTTGATGCTTTCAGATCTATCTGAGGACTCTGACTCAAACGACTATAAAGATTTTGATGCCCTACTCACAGCTGAAACAAAGAAGCTCACCAAAGAGCAAA
>JAYSYM010000535.1:0-1026 GCA_043727635.1 Bdellovibrionales bacterium
GTTTTTTCCATGTTCTCGAACTCAAACTTCTCTTTGTTAGATAATTTTTTCTTGGGCTCAGCTACTACCACTGGGGCCGCTTGCACAGGCTTTTCGAAAATCCCGCTTGAAAGCCCAATCGCTTTATCTTGTACGACTCGCCACTCTTCCCACTGAAGATAGCTTGCGAACTTGGTTAGCTCACCGGAATTGTCGAGTGGGAATGACAAAATCTCGTTTGAAACTTGATCTAAGAAATATCGATCATGGGTCACTAAAATCACAGCACCCTTGAATTCAAGAAGACACTGCTGCAAAACTTCGAGTGTTTCCATATCAAGATCGTTGGTTGGCTCATCGAGCACTAAAATATTCGCTGGACGCAACATCAACTGGGCAACTTTCAAGCGCGACTGCTCGCCGCCTGATAGTTTAGAAGCTGGCATATCCATTTGCTCTGGACGGAACAAAAATCGATCTAAGTAACTTTTCCCGTAAACAAAACTTCCTTGAAAATCGACGTAGTCTCCGTCGGGTGCAACGTTTTGCAAAACCGTCTTCTTAAGATCGAGGGTATTCTTATTCTGATCGAAGTAAGCGAGTGTGATGTCATCGGCAAGCTTGCACTTGCCTGTGTCAGGCTGCTCTTGGCCGATGAGCACTCGAATCAAGCTTGTTTTTCCTGAACCGTTGCCACCCAGTAGCCCAAGACGACTTTTGGGTCCGATAAGAATATCGAGATCTTTGAAAAGTACTCGATCACCGTAGGTTTTGGAAATTTGAATGCCTTCAATTAATTTTTTCGGCGAACGGTCAGCACCACCAAAGTCCATCGCAGTAACTCGAGTGCGATTCTTCTCTCGGATTTCAGCTAGATCGTCACCAATTTCACCAGCGCGCGTAATTCGCGCAGTCTGTTTTGTTTGACGGGCCTTCGCGCCTCGACGCAACCATTCAGTCTCTCGCCGCATTGTATTTTTCAAAACTGTTTCGCGAGTCTTTTGCGCTGCGAACAGTTCTTCTTTTACTTGCACGTAAGAGAGATAA
>JAYSYM010000536.1:0-3511 GCA_043727635.1 Bdellovibrionales bacterium
AATACTGCACCAACTAAAAGATCTGATTCAGCAACTGACTCTTCGATGTTTTGCGTGTTCGAGTACAGAGTTCTCAAACGACCTTGGAAGACGTTACCGTTCTCGACGTAAATACTGCGCGCTTAGAGTACCTCGATGACGTCTTCCAAGGTCGTTTGAGAACTCTGTACTCGAACACGCAAAACATCGAAGAGTCAGTTGCTGAATCAGATCTTTTAGTTGGTGCAGTATTGATTACTGGCCACAAGGCTCCGGTACTCGTAACTAAAGAAATGGTTGCTCGCATGAGCCCAGGTTCAGTAGTTGTCGACGTAGCAGTTGATCAAGGCGGTTGTATTGAAACTTGCCGGCCAACTTCGCACACGAACCCAACTTACGAAGTCAGCGGCGTGATTCACTATTGTGTTCCAAACATGCCAGGCGTTGTTGCTCGCACATCTACTTACGCTCTCACAAACGTAACTCTTCGTTACGGATCAATGATCGCGCAAATGGGTGTTGAAGATGCGATCGCTCGCGATAAGGCTTTGTATAAAGGTCTAAACGTGTACAACGGTTTCGTTTCTTACGAGCCGGTAGCGCGTGATCTTGGTATGGAATATCGTCCTTACAAGCTTTAGTAATCGAGGATTTTCGCGACCTTAATTCGGAAAAATCTAGATTATTTCCGCGCAGCGCGGAAATTTTCTAGAGTTTTGATTGTCGGCTCTCGATGGGCATCTTCTGCGCTGGCGCAGGATTTTCTAAATCTCTAACATCCTCACGTAAACGCAATGTCAGTATATTAGCAAAAATGTTGGTATATTGGAGTTGCCCTTCGATGGACTATCTTCTGCCGTTCCCGTGCTAAATTCGTAACTGCTTTTCTCTGAAAAATCAGTTGAGCTCAATGACAATATTGTTCCACTGCTCAGTGCTGAGAGCCGCGACTCCTCTCGCGTGTAAGTTTTTAACGACGCTAGGGTGCGGATGCCCGTAACGTTTTTTTCTCGCACTTGCGATCGCCAGCCGCAATTGAGGCAAAGCCTTCAACAGCTTCACCGAAGTGCTCGTCTTGCTTCCGTGATGACCCAAAACTAAATATTTGAAACGCTGGGGCAATATAAATCGCGACCAAATGCGCTCCTGCTTCGACGTAGAATCACCTGGGAATAAAGCGGTTTTGCCAGTAAATACTCGACTGTGATCGTTTGGTTTTTTGCTCGCGACAACAATTGGAAAATTAATTTCGGTCAATTCAGTGCTTTTCTCTGCACAGAGTTTGAAACTCGAAAAGGTTTTTATTTTCTCTGCAGTTGCTGGTCCTCGCGGAGGCACAGCGATGCAGAACCCAGGAAGGCGGCGCGAAGCTTGCTCGGCGAAGCTGATATGATCTAAATCAAAGTGAGTGAAAGCAGCTTTGTTTTTTGATTTTGATCCACAAGCTGCAACTAATTTTTTCCAGTTGATTTTTTCGCCACCCATATCGATGTGAGTGCACGAATCTAATGACACGATTGTTGTCCACAAGCCTTGGCCTACATTCCAGATAATCAAACGATCGACCAAAACTTCAGAAACCGCACTCGCCCAAAATGAAATCAGCAGCGCAACCAAGAACTTCACTGCTGTTGCTCCCGCAAAATAAAGTAAATATTAATTCCAAAAACGTAAACCCAGATGAAAGCCAACGAGCCGAATTTGATCGGTTCAAGCGACCCACCCTGAGGCACGCTAAGTTCTAACAAACTAAAGAACCAACTCCACATCGAGTCGACAAAACTTAAAACACCGGGAAACAGCATTGACGCTGCAGAAGCGGGAAACATGACTACGCCAAGAAATGGAGCAGCTGCCAAGTTATAGAGAATACTAACTGGGTGGGAAGGTGCGAACTGCATTAGCAAGGGGAACATCAACACGAAGATATAAAGCTGCTGCTTGATTCGGCGGCTCCAAGATTCGTTGGTAGTTGGAATCTGAAGTGCGAGCGATGCTACCCAACTAAGCTGAAGTGAAATCGACTTCCACCATGCGGGTGCAATCATCAAAGTTATAAGGCCTGCGAACAGCGTGACGGCAGGAGGCGACCAGAACAACTTTGCTGAGGTTTGAAAGTGGTTGAGGAGTTGCGAGCACAGCGCGCGCACGACCGGCGCCTGAAAGCCTGTGAGCAATGCGAAAGCAGTCAGCACAATTGTTTTAACTATTATCCTCCACTTAAACCGTTCGAAGGCGATGCTGAGGATCTGTTCAATGAAGACGAGATGGGAGCCAGAAACTACCACCAAGTGTAATAGCCCGCTCATTTGCAGCAGTCGGTATTCTGAATTTTGGGCAGGAGTTTTTCCGCAGACGACGGCAGATATCCATTCGCGGTTTTGAAACTCAGTCGGCGACAGAAGTGCACACTTGTTTTGTAAAGCAGCAGAGAGTTGTGTCACAAAACTTTGCAATGAAGATTCAATTTGAAGCATCGCTAGAGCGAGTAAACTAAGCAGAACAAACATTCTAGAGCGTTCTTGCAAACTTATGCGCTGATTGAAATCGAGCAAGTTCGACAGATTCTTACTAGTGAACGAGACACGGATGTAAGATTACTGTCAGATTAAAAGTTAACAAATCTAAAAACATACTTTTCGTGAGTCGCTTCGCTAACTTAACCGTGCTTTGACGTTCAGCATTCCGCTGAAACCCTTATCCGGCATTGGGTCTAAGGTCTAGATTGAAAATCAGTCCACAGACAATGTGGATAAGTGTTCACAGACTTCAACAATAAGAGGCAGGAATCGATTTTCTTACTTAAAAACCTGACCGATTTTTTTGCGAAGCAAGAAACTAGACCGGCCTTTGTAGCCTCTCGCTTTGCAGGCATTTTGAAGTGCTCTAACATAAAGATATCAGGGATGATTATGAATCGAGCGAACTTCAAATTCAGTTTCGCGTTTTTCGCGTGCAAAATGCAGTTGCTCATTGTTGTAGCGGTGTTTTGCACTGCCCAATTTGCCACAGCTAATTCGAAAAAGTTGCAACAAGCGATTGTGGATAATGATTCGGCAGAGGTCTCTGGTGAACATTTGCTGTACTCGAAAGTCATCGATTCTTATCGCAGTAAAACTCTAGGCGATTTATCGCGCGCGGTGGAGTTGATGCAGAAGGCTTATCCTCGCAGCGTCCACACGGACAACGCGCTTTATCTAAAAGCAGAGTTAACACTTGAAAAAGGTCAGTACCAAATCTCCCTCGACACGATCGAGACTTTATTGAGCGCGTACCCGACATCGAATAAACGCGTTTCTGCTCTGTACTTAAAATCACAGGCGCTGAATCAGACTAAGCAGGTGAAGGCAGCTGAACTTGCGCAAACTGAAGTTCAGACTCGTTACCCGGGTAGTATTGAAGCAGCGAAAATTTATTCTCAGAGGACATTGCAGCAATAATTAAAGGGACCATCATCATGATTCGCATCAGCTTGTTAGCAATAGTCATCTTCGCCATCAGCCCGAGTTTGCACGCTCAGGAAGAAGGGTTC
>JAYSYM010000537.1:0-3509 GCA_043727635.1 Bdellovibrionales bacterium
TAACGCGTCGGCGCTACCAAAAGGTATGAACTACCTTTTAAGCGCGCATGTTTTGGAATTGTATCGGCAATCCAAACTTCTGAGTTTTTACGAGCGTCATTGTAGCTTGAAGTTCGTCGATGCTTTTTGAAGTCACTCGAACTGTTTCGTCCATGATTTGCGCCTGTACTTTTAATTTTGAGTCTTTAATGCTTTTAATAATTTCTTTTGAGGCCTCTTTATCGATCCCCTGCTTGAGCTCACCTTTTTGTTTGAGCATCATCTGCCCAACTGGCTCAGGCTTCTCGAACTTCACCGAAGAGATTTCTACCCCTCGCTTATGAAGCTTGGTTTGAAGAATATCGCGAACAGTGTTGATCTTATATTCGTCGTCACCAACGAGTGTGATAGTTTTCTTGTCCCACTCAATAGCGCATTTGCTTCCGCGAAGGTCGTATCTGTTCGCAAGCTCTTTTTTAGCTTGGTTAACAGCGTTTTCGACTTCTTGAAGATCAACTTCTGAAACGATATCGAACGAAGGCATTTTCTAAAACCTCAGTAAGTAGTTACATCCGCATTTTTAGGCGGACTGTAAGCAAATTTATCGGCAGCGATTTTCTTATCAAACGAGATCTTGCTAAATACGAAAGTTGTTTCGTTACTTAATTCATCCCAATATTTTAATTCTTTAAGTTGTTGGCTTGTTGAATCGAGTGTCACTTGCGCTCGCGCGAACTCCACTGTTCCGGCTTCTGGTTGAAGAAAGTAAGTTGTCGAGCCGTCTTTTGCAGTCATCGTGTTGAGAACTTTGAAGTACTTAGTAATTCCACCCTTAACCAACAGACCAATGAAACTTTGCGAACGGCCCTTTTTAGTTTCAGCGCTCGCGCGAATCACTTGAAGTGATGCGCCCACTAAGTCTTCAGGTGGATACTGAACAACCCAAATATTTTTCTTATCAACAACAACAAGCGATTGATCAGGTTTATCAATCTCCATTCTCATGCGACCTTGAGAAATTAAAAGTCGACCTTTTGATTTGCGCTCTTGATTGAGAATGCCAAGCTTTAGCTTTTTCTCGAGATCCATCGAAATTGATTTTGAATTTTTATATTTCAAATCTAGCGCTTTTAAATTTGCGAGATCATCTTTCGAAGGTGAGCGAAGTTTGTCGATTACAACCTTTTGTGGTGCCGGTGTGGCAGCCTCGCCCGCTGAGACAACTGTGTCCGGCAATGTTGAATCCGATGTCGTTGAAGACTTCGGTTCGACTCGCGCGGAACTCGCACATGAAATTGAAATAGGCGCGATTGCGGTTAGCAAAAGCGTTGCTAAGGTGACCCTGATTTGAAACATCGGAGCACCATATCAAATGCCCTAAATCCCCGCAAGTTTTGGCCTTCTGGCTATCGTCCAAACCTCGAAATTTGCTGGGGAAATCAAAGCCTTCTGAGCCGCCAGGGCGGTAGCGCCACTAGTGATCAGGTCGTCTACGAACACTATTTTCGAACTAAGTGGGCGTATACCTTCCTTTAATTTGAACTGACGCTCGAAACGCTCTCTAACTGCAAGCCTCTTTTGAGGGGCCAAGCTAGTAAGATCGTTCGCCTTTCCCTCTGTAGCAAATTCAAAAGGACTCTCGATTCTGAGGCCCAAAACCTCACTTAAGGCGCTTCCCCACGCAAATCCGTGATCGAAAGCGGCCTCTCTCGCCGAAGGAGGGACTACGAGAGTTACATCAGAAAAGTCGCGACCGTCGCTGATTCCAAACGCAAAATGCTCAGCTAATTTCAAAAATGCCGAAGGTAATTTTCCACCCTTTAAACTGTAAATTAAATTTTCAACTTGCGACGATAAGGAGTCAGCGAAGTTCGACCAAACCAGCAACGACGAAACCTTAAACGGATAATCGTAAGCTGAAGTAACAAAAGTTTTATCTAGCAGGTTGCTCCAACAAGCAGAGCAGTAAAGATCGATCGTGGAAGTTCTTAGAAAAGTTCCGCGCCCGCAATTCGCACAGGCGCGAAGGTGTTCTGTAATTCTATTTAACGATGAGCGCATTCACTCCGAGAGAGCAAATGTGGTGCCACTACTGGCTGGAGCAGCTTCGCCGCTACCAACGCTTGCAGTAACCGAGGCGGCAAATGCGTGCGCCGAAACAATCCGTATCAACACGGCAAGATGTCGCCCACGGATCTCTGTCGCAACGACCGCTATTGCATTCTTCCCAAGGAAAACACTGACTATCGAATGCACATTGAGCTGGTCGGCACTGACCGTACTCGCAAATGTTTCCGTAACCGCAATCGTAGTCAGATGAACAGCTGACTTGCGACGAAGTTGTCACTTGCCCACTTGCAAGCGCCGGAACCGCAGTTAAAAGTGTAAGCGCAGCGAAAGTTAAAGATAGGATTACTTTCAACATAGACCCCCCAAGGCATATGAAGTTATTAGGCCCTATTCATTATGGTAAGGCAAACCCTTCCAGATCGTGAAGGCGCGGTAAACTTGCTCCATCGCAATGCCCTGGGCAAAATGGTGATTAAAGGTCAGAGGCGATAGTGACCAAGTCCAATCAGCGCGCTTCTTTAACTCATCACTTGCCCCAAACGCTCCACCAATTACAACCACGACGCGTGATTTGCCACGCTCGAAAAGTTTTACGAGCTTGTCAGAGAGTTTTTTTGACGTGAGCAGATCGCCTCGCTCATCGCACAAAACAACTAAGTCGTTGGGCTGCAGCGCTTTTAAAATGGCGTCGGACTCTTCTTTGAGTTTCTGATCTTGAGAAGCTCGCTCTTGCTTAGCTGGCTTGAGCCGAATGACCTCGGTCGAGACAAACGGCTTTAATTTTTTCGTATAGGTTGCGGCGAGCTCGGTTGCCCACGCTTCTTTATGTCCACCAACAAAAACAAACGCGAGCTTCATAGAATTTTAGGTGCGAGCAGAAGTAGATTGCGATTTGTCTTTGCCAGTATGCGGATCTTTCAACAGAAGATCTGTACCTTGGCGCCACAACTCTTCGATTTGATATTCTTGTCGAACGAAGTCGTAGAACAAGTGAACGATGAGCGAGCCGTAATCGAGAAGTACCCAACGGCCTTCTTGCAATCCCTCAACACTTTGCGGGAATACGTTAAACTCTTCTTTTACTGCGCGAACAACTGCTTCAGCTAGAGAAGATGCATGACGAGTACTTGTCCCTGATGCAATGAGTGTGAATTCAGTCGGAGCATCTAATTTACGAAGGTCGAAGCCCTTTACGTTAATTCCTTTACGCTCAAACAAGGCACTCGCGCAAAAGCGCGTGAAGTCCTCGTACTCACCTATCCTCTGGCTGAGTGGCTCGTAAAGTCCATTTTTGCGAATATACTCTTCAATGGGAATTGTGAGAAAACGATCGACGCTCTTACCTGTAAGCAGAGACTTACGAACATCAGTTGCAGAGATGTCGTTGTCAGTTAAACGCAAGAACTCGATATTGCGACCAGTTTCTAGTTGAATAAACTGACGATCGAAATCGGCAACGA
>JAYSYM010000538.1:0-1023 GCA_043727635.1 Bdellovibrionales bacterium
CCCATCTCAAGCGCAAACTCAATGCCTTTTTTATTGCCGTCGTCGGCTGATCTCATTAATCCGGTTAAACCATCTACGCCGAGGGAATTTACACTGATACTTTTATTCTTCAGAGCTACAACTTGAACGCGATCCATTTTTTGAATTGCATCGGCCATCTTAGATGATTCTTCACTAGAAGAAGCGCTACCAGCCACTTTTGCTTTAGCAAAACCAGCTTGCGAAAGAACGATAACGGTAAATATCAACAGCGACGTAAGTTTCATGAATTAGTTCCTGTTAATCGGAACAACTCTCTGAAGTTGCATTTGTGAGTCAAGTTGATCCCAAACAAAAGTCCGTCGGTTGACTCTTACGCGACGATATTTTGATGCAAGTTTCGAAAGTGCGCTACGAACGTTACCGCTGTTTGATCCTGAACCATTAAGAAAGATTCCGAAGTAGACTTCGCCTTCAGTCGTTTCCATAACTCCAGCTAAGTTTTTCGCTATTGCTCCGCTTGCCGTGAGTGTTCCCGTTTTGACGATGAGGGAACCTGAGCCGTCATTGAATGTGGCTCCTGGCTCTGTATCGATGCCTGAGATCATCATTACGTCCGCTAAATCCATTCCGTATTTTTGCTCAAGATTTAAATCCATTCGTCGAATCAATCGAACGACTGTTGAGCAACTCATCGAAGTGTCATCGCGATTTGGATGATAGACAGGTAAACCTGAACCAGTATTGACGTCATCCGCAGCTGCTCCGCTTTGATAGCTTCGCTCTAGGAAATTTTTAAAACCATCCGGTCCACCAAGTGACCAGAATAGTTCGTCAGCGGCTGGGTTGATCGAAAGAATATTCATCTTCTTTAAGTACTCACCAAGCGGTGCCGATCTAAACTCAAACTTTACAACATCGGCCTGCCCAGCGAGAGGATTCCCGCGAACAATAGCAGTCTGATCCACTTCAAATGTCAGTTTAGGCACGAACTCAGGCGATGTACTATTTTTTCGAAGTCGTGCGTAGTAACTTTCTCGCGAA
>JAYSYM010000539.1:0-1019 GCA_043727635.1 Bdellovibrionales bacterium
GTTTCAGTCCTTGCGAAAGACAAAGGGGTTAAGCTGAAGTGTCTAATTGATACTCCCTTCGCTCGAATGATTGCTGATCCCGTTCGGCTCCATCAGATCCTCCAAAACTTAGTTGTGAATGCGATCAAGTTCACCCCTGCTGGCGGGCTAGTGACAGTTTCGCTTGAAGAGGACACTGCAAGCGTAATTTTGAGAGTGAAAGACACTGGTGAAGGAATCCCAACTGATTTCGTTTCGCAAGTGTTCGACCGCTTCAAGCAACGTCTCAATAATAAATCTTACCAGCCAGGATTGGGCTTGGGACTTTCGATCGTTCGCGAGCTTGTCCATGCTCACGGCGGCGAAGTTTCAGCGCACAGTGACGGACCGGGCGCAGGCTCGACATTCACTGTTAAGTTCCCAAAGCAGCAGCAGTTTGCTCATCGCGCACTATCAGCGCAAAACAGCGCCGCTCTTCACTGAGTCGTCAAACTAGACCCTTTCGTCGATAAACCTTGAAAGCCTACTCAGCACTTGAGTAGGCTTTTTTTATGTCGAGAAGTCTCCGTCTCTTAGTCTTGCAGCTCTTGTTGATCTTCTTGGTCGCTGTTGTATCCACCTACGACCTGCCCAATTTTTCGCAGATCAATCAAGACATAGCGCTCTTCTTAACTCCTTTCGGAATCGCGAAAAACTTGTTTGATAACGAATCTCTTCTGCGACCGTTCTATTTCGAGCAGTCTGCGGGACAAAGTCAGCTTACTCCATTGAAAATGACTCTTCTCTGCTTGCTCTACGTGATCATGCTTTTAAATTTCAGCTGGATTGCTAAAGGACTAAAACGCCGATGATGATGACCAAAATTCATTGGCACTACCTTTATGTTTTTATGCAGTCGAACCTTCTCGAAATCGCATTTTATTATTTGGGCCTAAGAAGTTTAGCTCCGGGTGTTCTGACAAGAAGCCTTCGTGAATCAGAGCGTATTCTATTTTTCATCTGCGTGGTCACTGCTGTGAACTCAGTGACGCATCCATTTA
>JAYSYM010000540.1:0-1015 GCA_043727635.1 Bdellovibrionales bacterium
GGGGTGGACAACGAAAAATCTACGCAACGATTAAGTTCTTCATCTACACAATGCTTGGCTCATTGATGATGCTCCTTGCGATCATCTACTTAATGTTTGTAGCGCGCGACACTCTTGGTGCGCTCACGGCAAGCCTTCCTGAGCTTTACACCTTAAAGATTCCATTTGTTGCTGGAGATCTACTGAGTCCGCAAACGCTTCTGTTCTTTGCGTTCTCATTGGCATTCGCGATTAAAGTTCCGATGTTCCCATTTCATACTTGGCTTCCAGATGCTCACGTCGAAGCACCAACTCCAGGTTCGGTTATTCTTGCTGGTGTGATGCTAAAAATGGGAACATATGGCTTCTTGCGCTTCGTAATTCCGTTGTTCCCTGAAGCGTCGGAGTATTGGGCCTGGCTCTTCTTGTTCTTAGGTGTTGTGGGAATTATTTACGGCGCACTCGTTGCGATGGTTCAGCCAGATGTAAAAAAGCTTGTGGCCTACTCATCCGTTTCACACATGGGTTACGTGATGCTTGGACTGTTCGCGCTTAATCAATACGGCGTCACGGGCGCGGTCTATCAAATGCTTAGCCACGGCGTAAGCACCGGCGCTCTCTTCTTGTTAGTTGGCATGGTCTACGAGCGAACGCACTCTCGCGAAATTTCGAAGTACGGCGGGTTAGCTAAGGCGATGCCTTGGTTCACAATCGTTTTCGTCATCATCACGATGTCGAGCATTGCGGTGCCGATGACGAACGGATTCATTGGTGAATTCTTGATCTTACTCGGAACATTCGAAGCTAATCAGGCAATGGCGATCTTTGCAGTGGTTGGCGTGGTTCTTGGCGCTGTCTACATGTTGTGGATGGTAAAGCGAATGTTCTTTGGCGCTGATGGTGAGTTAGTCAAAGACACGCATCATCCGCTGCACGACATGACTCTTCGCGAGCACCTTGTGATGGCTCCACTTATAATTCTCGTGTTTTGGATGGGATTATTCCCCAACCACTTCTTGAGTTACTCAAATGCCAG
>JAYSYM010000541.1:0-1011 GCA_043727635.1 Bdellovibrionales bacterium
TGAGTGCCGACAAGCAAGCGCTTGCGCCGATCGCTTCAGGGATACTCACAAACTGTGAGTCGAGCATCATGTTGTAGTAGTGGCTACCCGTGCGCTCAACTTCTTGAACAATTTCGTGCATCGTACGAATCGATTTGAATGGATATTTTCCAGATGCTGATTCTGCTGAAAGCATCAAAGCGTCTGAACCATCTAAAACCGCATTCGCTACGTCGGTAATCTCGGCGCGAGTGGGGCGCGGATTTTCAACCATGCTATCAAGCATTTGCGTGGCTGTGATAACCGGTCGACCGATTTGATTACAAAGGCGAACGATTTGCTTCTGGATACCAGGAAGAAGAGTTTGTCCAACTTCAACGGCCAAGTCACCACGAGCAACCATCACTGCATCGCTTAAGCGAACGATCTCTTCTAAGTTCTCAATTGCCTCGAGCATTTCAATCTTAGCGATAATACGAGTGTTAGGAGTTCTAACTTTGATTAACTCGCGCAGACGACGAATGTCATCGCCTTTACGAACGAAGCTGAGCGCAATGTAGTCCACTTGATGTTCAATGCCGAACTCGAGATCTCGCAGATCTTTCTCGGTTAAACAATCGACGTCGAGATACGCTCCGGGAATATTCATTCCTTTGCGGTCTTTTAAAATTCCGCCGTATTCGACTGTTGCGTAGACTTTCGTGCTTTCAACCTTATCAACTCGCAGCTCTAGCAAACCATCATCAAGCATAATGCGAGTTCCTGGCTTACAAGCTGCCGGAAGACCTTTGAAGTCTGAAGGAATAAGCCCAGGCTTACCTACAACGTCGTCTGTGGTGATAACAACTTGCGAGCCTTCAACAATCTCGATCGAGCCGCTTTCAAATTTTCCTACGCGAATTTTTGGGCCTTGCAGATCCTGAAGCAGAGTAACTGGCGCTTTGAGTTCAGCTGAGAGGCTGCGAAGTGTCTGAACCACTTTCAAGTGGTCTGCGTGAGTTCCGTGGCTGAAGTTCAATCGAGCAACGTTCA
>JAYSYM010000542.1:0-10483 GCA_043727635.1 Bdellovibrionales bacterium
TCCTGACTTTGAACGCCGGTTTGTTCCCATTTCGCATCTTCGACACAGTCGAGAACTCTGCACAACAAGTAAGCGAGTCCCACTTGTTCCCGCAATGGCTCGGGCAAACGAGCAATGCAGAAAGCAAAGCTTCGACTAACGAGGTTCAAATGCGATTGATAAAAATCTGATCGAGACATAATTGTGCGAAGAAGCTTCTCCCATAATTCAGCTTTTTGTCGAGTCAGATTAATTCTCTACTTTTTTCCCGTAAATATGTAAGCTTATAAATGAAAACGTATTGAAAAAGGAGTTCTCACAATGACTAACGACCCTTCTCGTCGAAACTTTCTTAAACAATTTGGTTTAGGAACACTACTCGCGATTCCAGCGACTCTGACTTTCGGTCGAATCTTCTCTGCACACGCTCAAGCGCCAAAGCCTGGCGGCAAACTTGAGATGGTCGACTCAAAAAATCCTCAAGCCCAAGCACTCGGCTATCACGCTGACGCTAAGAAGGTCGATACGAAGAAGTGGCCTAAGGCCGCAGGCCCTGAAGGAGCAAAGCAGCTTTGCAACAACTGCCAGTTCTACATCGTAGAAAAAGGCGCCGACCCAACCAAAGTTGCCACAGCACCCTGCCAAATCCTTATGAACAAAGGCGTTGAGGGCAAAGGCTGGTGTAATACTTGGACCAAACGTGCGTAGAAAACGCTTCTAATCTCATATATCGACGCTTTGGTGCCGTTTTGCGGCACCTTGTTTGATTCGTTTACACTTCAGCGCTCGCACTCATGACACAGCGCCTACCTGCTGTTAAGGTCCCATCCAGCCACTCTTTTGAAAGGTTGGGCCTATGTACCTTGCGAGAAACTCGAAATCAGTAATGACCGTAGCACTCTTCGCTACTCTCCTAATTACTGGCGCTTGTTCAGGCAATAAAGCCATCAGCCCGAATGACGACTTAAGCAAGATGACTGCAATCACTGAGGAGAAAGTGCCCACCGCAGCTGATATCGCGGCCGCAAAGTTGGCTGCAGCGGAAGCCCCTTCCCTGGCTCCGCAAGTGACCTCGCAAAAACAAACTCAAAAAGATACTCCGTCGACGATCGCCGGATTAGATGAACTTCTCTCTCTTGGAAAGTACATGGGAGTGGAAGGCGCAATTGTTTCGCGTGTTGGTCGAGCTGTATGGAAACTGATCGAGAAAAACCAAGCCGTTGTAAATTTAGGTTCGCATAATTTATCGATTCTTCCGGACAATACGAGAGCCCGCCAACAGCTTTCAGGCTTTCAAGGCCCTGTACTCCGTGCGTTTAGCGCTACGTTGCACAACTTAGCGGGGTTCGAAGTCGTTCGTTACGATTATTTAATTCAGTTCTTCTACGGCGGAAATGTTAACGGCAAAGGAAAATTCATTCAGAATTTAACCGTCATTCATCGCCACGTCAGAGTTTGGCCAGGGTTTAATCTCGACGCCGAATTTGTGACTGGCAATATTATGAACGCAGGGAGATCAGCTCAAGACCCTATAGTTGCAATGCCAGGTGAAGTTCGCTGGAAAGTGAAAAACGTTCTTACGAACGTTCGCAAATCAAATGCATTCTACGTATTTGGTGATGGCCGAATGAAAATTGTTAGCTCTGACAGAGAAGTAAAAACACTTCACTAGAACTTACGCCTGACGTGCTCGCTTATCAACAGCGAGCGCGGCTTCTCGAACCACTTCAGCCAATGTTGGATGAGCGTGGAAACTTCGTGCGATATCTTCGCTGCTTCCGCCAAATTCCATCGCAATAACTGCTTCAGCAATCATGTCTGAAGCACGTGGCCCTAGAATATGAACTCCTAAAACGCGATCGGTCTTTGCATCAGCCAAAATCTTTACTTGGCCTTCAGTCATCCCAATCGCTTTCGCTCTTGCGTTCGCTGAGAATGGGAATGAACCCGATCGATAATCAACACCCGAAGCTTTTAGCTGTTCTTCTGTCGCACCAACTGATGCGTACTCTGGCCAAGTGTAGATCACGCCAGGAACTGTTTCGTAATTCACGTGACCAGGTAAGCCCGCCATAATTTCGGCTGCAGCAACGCCTTCTTCTTCCGCCTTGTGCGCAAGCATGGGTCCCTGAATCACATCGCCAATGGCGTAGATGGTTGGAACTTTAGTTCTGAAGTGACCATCAACTTTTACACGGCCACGTTCGTCGCGCTCGATGCCGACAGACTCGAGACCAAGTTTATCTGTGTAAGCTTTGCGGCCTACAGCTACTAAACACATATCTCCCGTGATCGCCGTCGCCTTACCTTCAGATTCATAAGTGACTTCAACGTTGTCGTTTTCAACTTTCACGTCTTGAACTTTTGAACTGAGCAAGAACTGCATGCCCTGTTTTGTGAGAATTCGCATGAGTTGTTTCGAAAGCCCGTTATCCATGGTTGAAGCGATGAGCGGCGCAAATTCGAGAACAGTCACTTTTGCGCCGAGACGAAGCCAGACCGAACCAAGCTCAAGACCAATCGCTCCGCCACCAATCACGATCAAGTGCTTCGGAACGCTCGGAAGAGAAAGGGCTTCTGTGCTTGTGATAATTTTCTTTCCATCGAACTTCGCAAAAGGCAATTCTACTGGAGCACTGCCGGTAGCAATCATGATCTGCTTTGCATGAAGGTCAGTGGTCTTCCCGTCGTTGCCGGTCACTCGAACCGTATTCACGCCGGTGATTGTTCCCCAACCTTCAAAGCGCTCAACTTTATTCTTTTTCATGATGAACGCGACGCCGTTAGTGAGATCCTTTACGATCTTGTCTTTACGAGACATCATCCCGGGAAGATCAAGTTCAACATTTTGCACTTTCACTCCATGGGACGCTAACACTCCATGAGCTGCGTCGTGAAAATGCTCGCTCGACTCGAGGATTGCTTTCGAAGGGATACAACCTACGTTCAAGCAAGTGCCACCAAGAGTTGGTGATTTCTCGATGATCGCCGTTTTGAAACCAAGTTGAGCTGCACGAGTGGCACCCGTGTAGCCACCAGGGCCGGCACCGATAATCACTAGATCAAATTCATTAGCTACGTCTGCCACTTAAACTCCGAGAATTAAATTTCAAGCAAAATGCGTTGTGGGTCTTCGATGCACTCTTTTACTTTCACAAGGAAAGTAACGGCTTCTTTTCCGTCGATCATGCGGTGATCGTAAGAAAGTGCTGTGTACATCATCGGGCGAATCACAACTTGCTTATCAACGACAACTGCACGGTCTTCAATTTTATGCATTCCTAAAATTCCGCTTTGTGGTGGATTGAGAATCGGCGTCGACATAAGCGATCCGTAAACACCACCGTTTGAAATCGTGAATGTTCCATCAGCGAAATCATCGACCGAAATTTTTCCGTCACGAGCCTTGATCGCGTAATGCTTAATCGCAAGTTCGATTTCAGCAATCGACAAGCGATCCGCATCTTTAACTACCGGAACCATGAGACCTTTTTCAGTTCCGATCGCAACACCAATGTTGTAGTAGTTCTTGTAAAGGACGTCTGTTCCATCAATGCTCGCGTTCACACCAGGAATCTCTTTAAGTCCTTCGATGACTGCTTTAACAAAAAATCCCATGAAGCCGAGACTCACACCGTAGCGTTCTTTGTATTTATCTTTGTATCGCTCGCGCAGTGCTAAGACTTGAGTCATATCAACTTCATTGAACGTCGTAAGAATCGCAGCATTGTGCTGAGCTGATACTAAACGCTCAGCAATGCGCTTGCGAATTGTCGTCATCGGTACGCGCTTTACACGCTCACCGGTCTGACCACCACCCGCAACAGGACGGGCAACAGGCAGCGGCGGAAGTTCTCCACCTTTTTTTGCAACTGCAGGTTGTGGAGCACCAGCACTCACCGCACCTAGGCCATTAGTACCATTTGAAACATTCTCAACATCGGCTTTTGTTAAGCGGCCATCTTTACCAGTGCCCGAAACTTTGCTCGGATCGATACCCTTTTCATCAACTACTCTTCGCACCGCCGGCGATAAGTGTTGTTGCAGCTCTGGAGCAATTTGTTTGCTTGCGCCAGCCGGTGGCGGAGCAGTTGGAGCTTGTGATTTTGGAGCCTCAGCCTTCGGCGCGGGAGCTGGCATACCTGCCGTCGCAGTGCCTGCCGTGTCGATGTAAGCGACTACTGCGCCGATCTTCACTACTTCGCCAGCTTTTGCCTGCGTAACCAAAACACCATCGTTAGGTGCGACAACTTCGACGCTTGCCTTATCAGTCTCGAGCATTAAGATAACGTCATCGCGCTTCACGAATTCGCCGCTCTTTTTAGCCCACTCACCGATCGTTGCTTCAGAAACTGATTCACCAACTGCGGGAACTTTGATTTCTGCTTTCACTTGAAGACCTCACTCCCAAAAATTATTTCTTAACCATCTTTGACTTAATCGAAACTACTGGCGGAGCAAAACAAGCTTGAACAATTTCTGCTTGCTCATGCTGATGCACTTTCTCTGAACCAGTTGCCGGCGACGCTCTTTCAGTCCGTCCGATGTACACCACCGGAATCAAAAGACCTTCGCCAATTAACAACTCTGTGATTCGATTCTGAATAAAGAACCACGCACCCATATTCTTTGGTTCTTCTTGCGCCCAAATAACTCGGTTCAAACGCTTGTAGCTCTTTAGAACTTGAGCCAGCTGCTGTTCTGGGAATGGATAAAGTTGTTCAACTCGAACGATCGCGGTCTTCTCTTGGTCCCGCGGGCTGTATACTGGCTGACCCTGCGGGCTGACCGTTGACTGCCCCTCCGGGGCAAGTTTCTCGCGTTCTGCTAACAAGTCGTAATAAATTTTGCCGGTACAAAGAACTACAGTCTCAACTTCACTTCCAGATACGAACTGATCAGCGATCACTTCCTGGAATGTTCCTTCAGAAAGATCTTTCAAGGTTGAGATGACCTTCGGATGGCGAAGAAGAGATTTTGGCGACATGATAATTAACGGCTTTCTAAAATCGCGCTTCACTTGACGGCGAAGTGCGTGGAAAAGCTGCGCTGGAGTCGTCATGTTCACAACTTGCATATTCTCTTGAGCGCAAAGTTGTAAGAAGCGTTCTAACCGTGCGCTCGAGTGCTCAGGGCCCTGCCCTTCATAACCATGCGGAAGAAGCATCACTAATCCACTCATGCGCTGCCACTTTTGCTCAGCACTTGAAATGAATTGATCGATGATAATCTGCGCTCCGTTAACGAAGTCACCAAACTGAGCTTCCCAGATAGTTAAGAAAGTTGGGTCCGACGACGAGTTACCGTATTCGAAACC
The DNA here is from genome assembly GCA_043727635.1 of Bdellovibrionales bacterium. Classification (GTDB taxonomy): domain Bacteria; phylum Bdellovibrionota; class Bdellovibrionia; order Bdellovibrionales; family JAMPXM01; genus JAYSYM01. The sequence continues at coordinate 5,297 of JAYSYM010000542.1, forward strand.
AACTACGCCGTACTCTGACAAGAGGCTGTCGTAAATACAGAATTCAACTACATCTGGATTAATCGTCTTCAACGGAAAGTATGGCTGTGCGGTTTTGATATCGTAAAAGCCTGAGTGACGATGCGTGAACGTACCGCGCACAACATCTTGTCCTGAAATGCGAACCGGAGTTCCTTCTTTCAAAAGAGTTCCGTAACAAAGCATTTCGCCCATGCCCCAATCGACTGCACCTTCGCCAGTCATCATCTTGGCGCGGCCTTCAAGAAGCTTTACGATCTTCGGGTGCGGACTGAAACCTTCAGGCAAAGTGGTAAGAAGCTTTCCAACTTCTTTCACAGTTTCCATTTTTGTAGTCGTGTCAGTGGCCTTTGCGAAGTCTTCTTTTCTCGCTCTTCGCAAACCTTTCCAGAAACCCTCAAACGCCAGGGGTTTCATTTTTGGCGGAGCTTTGCGAGCTTCATCCAAAAGATTCTGCAGCTGATCGATGCGAGCTTTGAACATTTCCTCTGCCTCAGACTTCGCAATCACGCCGACTGAAGTCAGTTGATTTGCGTAGATCTCAAATACAGTCGGATGTTTCTTAATTTTGTCGTACATCAAAGGCTGCGTGAAAGCAGGTTCGTCACCTTCGTTATGTCCGTACTTACGGTAGCAAATCATGTTCACAACGATGTCGCGTTTGAAATCTTGACGGAATCTGATTGCGATATCCATCGCGCGAACACACGCTTCAACGTCATCACCGTTACAAAGAATTACCGGTGTCTGGATCATTTTAGCAATGTCTGATGAGTACGGAGCACTTCGCGCATTCTCTGGGCCCGTTGTGAAACCAATTTGGTTATCAATGATTAAGTGAATCGCACCGCCCACGGTGTAGCCAGCGAGTTGGCTCATTTGAAGAGTTTCCTGAACCAACCCTTGGCCAGCGAACGCAGCATCACCGTGAATCAAAATCGGCACAACTTTTTTGCGCTCACTCGTGTCGAGTCTGCGGCGTTGTTTAGCGCGAACCATTCCAAGCACAACCGGATTTACTGCTTCTAAGTGCGAAGGGTTAAATGCAAGTGACAAGTGGCATGTGCCAGTAGCAGTTTGGCGATCGTTCGAGAATCCTAGGTGATATTTTACGTCGCCATCAAAGAACGAGTTTTCATCGTCGCGAACACCATCGAACTCTGCGAAAATTGAATTTACGGCTTTACCCATGAAATTTGCTAAAACGTTTAAGCGGCCGCGATGGGCCATGCCTACAACGATTTCTTCAACACCAAGCGAAGTTCCGCGACTGACCAACCGATCAAGCATTGGAATCATCGAGTCAGCACCCTCAGCGCTGAAACGCTTCTTACCAACGTAGCGTGTGCCGATGAATTTCTCGAAACTCTCTGCGAGCATCAGCTTGTGAAGAACATTTTTCTTCTCGTCAGCGGTTAACTGAAGTTCCGAAGTTTGTTCAAACTCACGGATAAACCAATCGCGAACCGTTGGGCTTGCGTCAGAAACTTGAACCGAAATTGTTCGGCAGTACGAGTTTCGCAAATGCGCGATGATATCTTTTAATTTTGCATTCGGCTTGCCGATGATTCGGCCGATCTGAAAAGTTTTTTCGAGATCTTCTTCTTTGAAATTAAAATTCGAAAACGAAAGTTCAGGAAACGATCGAGTGGCATCAGAGAGTGGATTTAAGTTGGCTTCGAAGTGTCCGTAATCGCGATACGCACGAATTAAATTATAAACATCTAGTTCTTGGCTCGAAACGGAATCGTTGATGTTTTGATTTACTGGCTGCCCGAGATTTTGAGAGAACTCGACACCTTCAAAGAACAGGCGCCACTCTGATCCAACGTCATCCGGATTTTTCAGGAAGCGTTGATAAAGCTCCTCGATGTATTCGAGGTTGGGACGGTTCAAATAGCTATGTTTTTCCATACTTAGCACAGTAACCCACGGTGCTAAGTCAGGGCAAACTCGGATTAGAAAACCCAGCCAAAAACGTATCTAGACACCAAGCTCTAGTTCGGACTTTTTAGAACCGTCGAACCCATTCGATGAATGCGGCTACTGAACGTTCATCTGTTTGAGCATCTTCCTCGACGTAACTGTTCAAATACCAGTTATGACCAAGGCGTCGCCTCACACCGACCTCTGACAAATCCTGATCCGAACTTCCCAACTCGAGTGATGTGCCTTTACCTAACCCGACCTTGGCCGTGACCACGCCGCGTTGCGCATCGTAGCCAACGCTTTCTACCGGGGTACTTGCGAGAAAGTAGAGTGACGAGAAACTAAGCGCAGCATCTGCGATCGCAGAACTTACGTTGCCGACTGATGAGCGCTGAGTTTCATCAAGCTCATCCGGGGCTTTGCCAAAAAGCAGAACCGAAATGATCTGATCTTGAGTGAGTGGTGGAACACTCTCCATGATCACTTTCGGTGCTTCAGTGGTACCGGCGACGCGGATTGAGATGTCGTAATCAAGATACTGAATCGAAATACTTCCTTTTAAAAACTTCTCGCCCGATGGCTGAAGCTCGACATCAAGCTCTTCTAAAAAAGCCTTCCGCCGAAAAAGTTCGAGCGCGACTCGGCCAATTTCAATTTCACCGGGCCCAACTCCATTTTCGCTATCGGCAGTTAAATTGACTCCGATCGGAATCGGATTTTTAGTCAGGTTCGTTGCAATGGCGATTGAGCCTACTTGCGGCGTAGTCACCTCAACATCATAGGCAAAAGTGCTTCCCGATTTTAGAGAATTTAAATCTTCGAGTTTTTCCTTCTCGCGAACTTCTGCCAGCGTGAATCGATCGTCAGGCAAAACTTGCGGCGGAGCTTTGAGCTCGAGGCGAGGTAACGCAAGCCTCACATCTTGAAGGTGCGAATTGAGAATCAGCTTCGTGTGCATTCCCTTTGCGCGGCTTTCCAACTGAACTTTTCCGTTGAGAGTGAAGAGTAGTCGCTGATGTTGTGAACTGAGATCGGGCTTGAAAGCAAAATTAATGGCGCCGCCCTGTTCGTTCAGCTTACCCTCAATATCCAAACTAACTTTCCCGCTCATCACGTTGACCGGCGCTGGTATTGCGCCGGGAGTATCGCTCAGAAATACCACTAGCCCCTTGAAATCTTCAATTTGAACTTTTGCTTTTGTTTTGGCTTCATACTTCAGTTTTTCGCCTGTCGCATCGATAAACCCATCAAGATTCACATCGGCAATCATGAAGTTCAGATGCTGAAGATCCAAAGCGAAAGCAAAGTTGGTTTTGAAGCCTTGATCGTACGAAAAGTTAGTAAGCTTTAGCTCAAAGGATGGAGCGAACTTAAACATCGCTGGTCGCGACTTAAACGTCGGACGCTCTTTGATCGCGAGTGCCACTTGTTGTCGACCGCAACTTAAATTGCCGGTTTGCTCGTTCAACTCGAGCCGATATTCGCAATTCAAAAAATTTAACTGCTTGATTTCAGATTCGGGTCCGCCAAGTTGAACTGTTAAGTTCCCAGTAGTTTTCGCCGTAGTGTACTTCCCGAGTAATTGAACGGTATTGAGAGGAGCAATTCCCGTCACCTTTGCTTTAAAGTCATAGGCAACATCTTCCCAGCTCGGAGATTGGGTTTCGAGGTTCATCGCAATTGCTTGCCCGGCCGCGGGTTTAAAATTCAACTCACCGTCTGACTCAAAATTTGCACTTTCGGAATTTGGAAAAAGAACTGTAAATTTCAAATTTGCGCTCGGGAATCCTGAAATAACTTCTTTAAATTGTGGTACGCGCAAGGAGAGCGCTACGCGCCGATTATCTTTGGCGACGGTTGTTACAGCGACAAAAACAGAAGTTAAGAACCGTTGTTCACCAGTAATGACTTCGATCTTCTTTAGCTCAACGATCGTTCCGGGAAAATCCCACTTAGGAAGAATCTCTCTTCGAATAAAGTCTAGCGGGTTTGATGAGCTCTCTTCCTGCTTTTGCTCGCCAGAACTTAAACGATTCATGTCTAGCGACGCATGAGCATTTATCAATCGAAGCGGAAATACTTTCGTAATTTCTGGAAGGAAGAGATTAAAAGAAAGTCCGCCACTGAGTTCGTCAAAACAGCTATCGACTGCTTTTTCTTTGTAGTCGATGCAAACTTTCTTTAAAACGAATTCTAATTTCTTTCGATTGATCGACTCTTTTATAAGTCGCAGGTCAACTTGATCATAAGAAAGCTTGGCTTCTACGGGAGCATAGCTGAGACCTTTTCTGATTAGCGAACCAGGAATCACAATTTCGGGGACCACTGCAAATACAAAAACAGCAACAATTAGAATTCCGACGATCGACAAGATCAGAATTCCGAAAGATTTTAGAATGTACGTTGCAACGGTTTTCACTAGAATTCCTCACCGAGAGTCACACCAAGACGTATCGACTGTTTGTACTCAGCTTCACCATTTGGAATTCCCCAAACATAAGGCTGTGCGAGAAATCCTCTGACTGCTCCAACCGGCGATTCCCAACGAAGCCCAAGCCCCGGCGAAAAGAAAGTTGGAGTACTTAACCTAAAGTTGATATCTCCGAGACGACCTATATCAGCAAACACAAAGGGATCCACTAAGTTGAAGAGCAGTTTGTAAAAACGAAGTTCGGTTCCAATTCGGGCCTCGCTAAAAGCTGCACCACTTCTTGGAAGCTGTTCGCTCTCCCACCCTCGTAAACTCCCAGTTCCTCCTCCGAAGAACTGAAATCGCGTAGGCATCTGCGGTTGAACACCCTGTGTGGTAAACGATGAACCAGCACTCCATCGAAATCCCAAAATCGCCATCGGCGGATCGAAGTAGCCAATGTTGAACAAGTGTTGCCCCTGATATCGAGCTCGGTGGGCGGTGAAGTGCGAGCCCACCCCTTCTTGCGAAAAGATGAGATCAAGGGTCTGGTTGAATCCTTCTCGCGGTGATCGCCTGAAAAATTCCCAGTCGTGATCCATTAAACTAATATCGGCGCTCAAGACTGTTAGCGTTGTTCGGCGTGGACCAACGCCCTCAATCAAAAAGTTTTCTGAATAGTTTGGACCGACTCGCATTGTGAGAGATGTCGGGCGAAAGTTATAAAACCAACCATGAAAGAGTGTCGTGTCGAAGTTCTGCTCTTTTCGATTCTCTTCGGTCGTGTTGCGAAATTCTGCGACTGGTTCAAGAAAAAAACTTGAGAGCGT
>JAYSYM010000543.1:0-1008 GCA_043727635.1 Bdellovibrionales bacterium
GTCAGCCGCAACTCAGTCATCGCGGCATCGATAAACGCGTTACGAGTACGACCGTCGCGCCAATCTTTAAAGGCTTCGGTCTTAAGCGACTGAGTTTCACTTGCGCCCGATTCCGTAAAGAGTTTGCCGCCTCGTTCTTTAGCTAAAAAATGAAAGTGATCGCGCCATAACAATTCATACAAAAACCAGAGTGTTGAGCTGTTGCGCTCACGCTCGCTTTCGTATCGGCGAACGTCTTGATAGATTACTCGAGGCGAAACACAGCCAGCAGCTAAGGCCGGTGAAAACTTTGAAGAGTCGTCGCGCTTTAAAAGTCCGTTTCTGGTTTTTTTGTAATTTCCTAGATAACCGTTTTGAAAATAAAACTGCGAGCGCTCGCAAGCTGCGGTCTCACCACCCTCAATACTAAAGCCTCGATCTTCGTTCGACTTAAAAATAAAATCATCAAAGTTCCATCTTACGATCGACGCTTGAAGTGAAGGTGGAAATACGTCTGGAAGCTTAAGCGGCGCCCTCATTGGCCAAGTCTTCTCAACATACGTTCGTAACTTAGAAAAGCTCATCGGTCGATAGAGGTCAAAGTCGTGAATATCCTCATCGCACAGTAGCGTTTGAGTTTGAAACTGGTGAACCTTAACTCTCAGAACTTGCAATCGTTGATCCAACTGAGCTTCAGCACGCTGCTCGTTGAACGCGGTTAGCCGCGAGTAGTAAATATCGCTGATACGGAGTTGCTCGCAGATTTGCGCCAGGATGTCGACCGGATTTCCAAAACCGCAAATCAACTTCGCACCACGATCATTCAGATTTTTCTCAAGGTTACGCACACTCTCAGCAAGATACTTTTTACGGGACCGGCCCATCCGTGGGTGTCCTTCGGGCGTGAGCTCATCCCAATTCGAATCGTAAATAAACACGTAGGCTAAAGAACCGGCGCAACCATTAGTTGCCGCATTGAGAGTTTCATTATCGAGCAGTCGTAGATCGCTACGAAACCAAATGAGCCGA
>JAYSYM010000544.1:0-3458 GCA_043727635.1 Bdellovibrionales bacterium
GTTGCAAGTAAATCGCCGTTCACTTCTGGAACAACGAGATGAACTTTTTCATCCATGCGGAATGCTGCCGAGTTATCAACGGCATACGCTCCCGCCTTAACCGCTTCTGGCGCCCAATGTGCTGAGATATCATCGCCGGATGAGAAGAACACGAGATCGAGCCCGTCGAAGCAACCAGGCTTTAAAGTTTCAACCTGAAATGAGCGATCGTTAAGTTTGCGAGTTTGGCCTTCAGAATTTTTGCTCGCGTACAAACGTAAATTTCCGACAGGGAAGCCGCGTTGCTCTAAAATTTGAAGGAAAGTTTCACCAACGACGCCAGTAGCACCAACGACACCAACATTTACAATGCCACTGACAGTGCCGTTAATTTTTTGATTAGGGCTTTTCATACTCCGATTCCTCATCGTCGACTATCTCGTGAAGGTCGTCACCATGCTCGACGGGAGGGTTCAGTATGCGCTCTGGGGGCTGTTTTCCGATTCGTAAAATTCCAAAAACGGCACCAAGCACTGCGTAGCTCATGAATAAAACAAAGAGCGTGACCTCTGGTCGAATGGCAACGACGACAATTAGTGAAACACCGGCTACCAGATAAGTGAATGGTAGTCTGCGTTTCAGGTCGACGTCCTTGAAACTTCTATAGCGGAAGTTGCTCACCATTACAAATGCGAGAAGCAAACTCATCGCAAGAAGTCCTTCAGACCGCCAGGCTTCTAGTTGGAGCTCTGTAAAAAATAGCACAGAGCTGGCAACGATGCCGGCTGCCATTGGGATCGGCAGCCCTTGAAAGTAGGCTTTTTCTAACGATGTCGCCTGAACATTGAATCGTGCAAGGCGAAGCGCCCCGCAGGCCGCAAATAAGAAACTTGCAAGCCAGCCGATTCGACCAAATGGTTGCAGAGCCCACAAATAAAGTAAAAGCCCCGGAGCAACACCGAAACTTACTAAGTCACAAAGTGAATCGTACTCAGCTCCGAACTGACTCATGCTTCTTGTCATGCGAGCAACACGTCCGTCGAGAGTGTCAAACACCGCTGCGATTACGATGGCATAAGAAGCATTAAGATATTCGCCTTTAATGCAGGCGATGATCGCGTAGAAGCCGAAGAACAAATTTCCGGTCGTCAGCAAATTCGGAAGCACGTAAATGTGCATTCCCATGCGTTGACGAAGTCGTTTACGACCAAGCTTCACCGCTGAATTTTGGGGTGAAGTTTGTGATGAATTTTGGGGTGAATTTTGATTTTCCATGGACGTATGTTGGTATAAAAAGTCGAACAACTCAATCCGTTTAGAGTGTTACTCCACCGAAGAGCTGAAATAGAACCCAGAGACACGAGGCGCTAATGACGGGGAACGTAAAGTTGTCGTCCATTTTTCCCACTGGCACTAATTCGGATAAGGCGCCAATCAGTCCCGAAAGGGGAGCAACAATTAGCACTCGTTCTAACATGATGTTGTTGTAGTAGTAGTAAATCGTAGCAACGATCGTACAAACTCCAAATGCCGCCATTGTTCCTTGAAGCGTTTTATTTCCAACCAATTTGTCTTTACCAAAACGGATTCCAAAGTAGCTCGCGATCGGATCACCGAACGCTAAGAACAGCATCGCAACATTTACGATTTCTTTTTGGTAGAGGAAGATTACGACGGCGAATCCAAGGAGAAGCCAACTTAATCCCGAGAGGCGGCCGAACTCATGTTGGCGCATCAGCGGGCCAATGGCTCGTAAGACAAAGCGATTTAGTTCTGGATTTCGACGACGGAAGTAATCGATCGGAATGATCGTCACGATCCCTAGCAAAATAAGGATCCAACAAACCTGCAGTGGAACAAGGTTGTACATCAGGATTAACATTCCAACGCCAGTGATGTGCCAGATCTTGCGGCTGATATGGAGGTCGCTCTTACGTCTTAGCTCTTGCTGATGTATGTCCAAATTCGTCACTTCCTGTTGCTTAGGTAGGATGGCTTTAAATGACGGAAATGACGAGTATTTTTGGGTTTTCATGTCATTTCCTAAACAACAGTCGATAGCAGGAGCCAAACGTAGGGCCAATTGTCCTATAATTACGGGGGCTTAAGTACGGGTCTAGGACGTAAATTCTCGCCCGAAACTTGCACTGTGTAGCCCTTGGAGAAGTGTGCCTTGAAAAAGATTGAGCTCAATAAAATTCGGATGGCGATCGCTTTGCGCTTCACATTGTGCGTCGCAATGTTTGCGATGACCGTTGCGTTGACCGTTGCGTTGACGTCGTTTGCACATGCTCGTGAGTACACTTCGCACGACGGATACATCGGTGAAATTCAGAATGAGCGTACGGAAGTAATTTCTGAAATGGCAATGATCGAAGCTCCGGCGACTCTTGGGCCGCCGCTCAAGGATCAGATTTTTGATGAGAAGTTAACGAGGGATTTTAGAGAGCGTTACGAGCAAAAGTTTGGTCGAACAGAGGCTGAGCGAGTTTATAATTCTCCGAACCGATTCACTTACTACACTGACTTATACACATTCAGAGGTTCGCCCGAAGAGGAAGATATCGAAAAGCGTGCTTACGCCAATTACATGGTGAAGAAGCTTGCCGAGTATCACGTTGAAAAATACATGAAGAGCGATCCGAAAACTAAATCAGTTTGGGAAGCGAAAGAACGTATTTCTCAAGCCAATGTGAGTTCAGGATCATTCAAGATGAAAATTCGTTACGATCTTGTGGGTGGCAAAGCTGATATTGAAGCTGTAAATCCCATCGTTGAAACCAAAGCGACGCTTGAGATGACGGGCACGAAAATAGATGAATCGCTACTGGTTTTGAAAAAGCCAATCACTAAGACAATTGCCATAGAGAGCCGTTATAGAAATGTCGCCGGCATTCTCGCGTTCATTGCGACCAAGACGTTCACACCTGCGCTTAGCGTGAATTTAACTGCGTCGACTTACACGAATCACAATCCTATTTCTACTCGCGAGTCGTTGTACTTGGCGGGATTGAACTACGTCTTTTAGTTACTGAGCTGGTTATTGAATCTCACGTTCGACTATGTACTCGCGCTCTTCGAATTTGCCATTTGAAAATTGATGTTTGATGACGATGCGGTTGATGCCGTTTGCGAGCGATATGTAATCAGTCGTAAATGATTTTTGAGACGGGAAGAAGACGGTTGCGACGAATCCGTTTGCAGCATTTTGGATGCTTGATTTTTTAAACTGACTGTTTTCAGTGAAACAAGAATCACCCTTGATGCGAAGCTGTTCTACTTTTTGAGTGAAGATAGTTTTCTGTACGCCTTCACATGGAATGACTAAGTCTACGGCCTGAAGATTTGTTTTTCCGCCTAAGCTCATCGAGCCGAATTTTACTGCGCTATTGATCGAAGCTGGTTCGCGACCCTTGGGGGCAAGTGGCTCGGAGTGAGTAACAAGTTCTTCTTGCTCCTCGAACCCGGGAGGAGGACGC
>JAYSYM010000545.1:0-3450 GCA_043727635.1 Bdellovibrionales bacterium
ATGGTGACTAATGGCTTCAAAGCCTGATCAAGCTTGGTGGAAAGACGGAGTTCAGTTCGAGTGCCAAGGCTCGGGCAAATGTTGCGTATCGCACGATCAATACGGCTTCGTTTATTTAACCGAGCCTGATCGTAGGAATATGGCAAAACTTTTGAAGTTGAAACTCACCGACTTCGAAGTGCAGTACTGCGACATCACTGATGGATTTTATCATTTAAAAGAAATCAAAGACCCAGCGTGTATGTTTTTGAAAGACAAACGCTGCACCGTCTACGAAGCACGCCCTACTCAGTGTCGCACTTGGCCCTTCTGGCCTGAAGTGATGAACGCGAAGACTTGGAAGAAGGAAGTTTCAGCTTTCTGTCCTGGAGTCGGTAAGGGAAAAATTTGGTCTGCTCAAGAGATCGAGAAGATTATGAACGAGCAGGCTGCTTCCGAAACTCAGACTTAAAAAACAAAGGGCCGAGCACCCCTCGTGCTCAGCCCTTGTTCGTCAGTATCAATTTCGAAAACTATCTGCCAGCGTAACGCTTCTGAGTTGCTTCGCGGAGCTCAGCTCCCTCGATGCTTAAGCGAGTCCAAGGAATCGCTCGTAAACGTTCAGGCTCGATTGTTTCTTCGGTCTCTTCACAGATTCCGTAAGAGCCGCTCTCGATTCGGGCCAATGCCATTTCGATTTCGAGCAGCTGTGCACGAAGACGGTCGTGCATAGAAAGGAATTCCGCTTCAGCCAAAACTCTCATAGTTTGGTCAGCCTCATCTCCACCCTTATCTTCTTGATTTAGGTGAGTGCGCGCTTCTTTCACGCGGTTTAAAAGATCGGCCTTTGCGTCCAGCAGTTGCTTCTTGCACTCAGCTAATAGCGTAGCCATTTTCATTTCCATTCTTGCCGCCCCCCTCAAAGTAGCAAATCACGATGCGTAACAATCAACCGACACCGCGCTCTTAAGTCTTCTAACGCAGTGCCAATTTGGAACTGGTATATTTAGACACAAAGCCAATTCCGATTGCAAGTGTAAAATCTTAAAAAATCTTACACCGCGTAAATATCAGAAATAGAGACGTAATTTGCCACAGCTGTGTTTCAAAACAAGACATGATTCTGAAAACTTAAAAAGCCTAACTGACGGGCTGGTTGCTAAGAAATTTAGCTGGATGAAGGTCTAGGTGCTTAAAAGGTAATCTCCATTTTCTTAACGGGATACCAAATTGCCTTATCACTGATCCAATAGTGTTCATTATATTCGTCAACTACTTCGATGAATTCGCCCTCTCCTCCGACGCGGCGGTACGGAGTGTATTTGTCGGCGATCGTCATTTCGGCAAGTGGCGCAGTAGTGCTTGGAGCTCGGCGAAGTTTTGCGACTTTCGCTCTTACAACTGCACAAGGTACTCGCCCACTCACAGCGTTTGACGGAAGCCAGTGCTTTTCTCCATCAACGTCTTCAACTTGTGTCCAATTTCCTTTTCGGAGCAACCGCATGAGTGGCATGTTCCTGGTAACTACCCAAGTGACTGGCGCATTCGAGCTTGGTTCCGAACGCATTGTTACTTTCGGCGCCGTTACGCAAACCGGAGATTCAGCGAAAGCTTGTTCGAGTGGAGTAAAAATTAAAATTGAGAAAAGAAAACGAATTAGCACAGTGAGATAAGGGTAACAAACCTGGGAGTGAACTCCAAAAGCACAAAAGATTTTGCGACTTAAGGTTTGTTTGAAGGACTACTCGCGCTCTTCAGTAGAAGAGATGGGCTTCACATCGATCACTTGCGGAGTGACGTCGCGCTCTGATCGCATAGCAGGACCTTGCTTATTACCAAAGCCTTGCGTGGGGCCACCCATCCCAAAGCCAGCCCCGAATCCGCCTTTGAAAACTTTGAAAGTTCCATTGGAGATTTTGCGAGCTAAGTAAGTGCGGACGTAGAGAGAAAAAATGTGGCGCGTGCCTGGCAGAATTAAAAGTAGGCCCATCACGTCTGAGAAAAATCCGGGAAGCAAAATGAGAAATCCACCAATAAAAAGAAGTGCGCTGTTGATCATCGAGCGGGCTGGAACTTTGCCCTGAACAAGCTCAGCCTGAACATTCATCAAAAAAGTTCGCCCTTGTGCTTTCACAATTAGAAGACCGAAGAAGAATGCAGTGAGTGTCGCCATGAAAGCGTTGAAAAGCCCGTAGGTCTCAACCACTTTCACAAAGAGATAAATTTCAACGAAGGGCCATGCGATAAAAAGTAAAATCATTCTAATCCTTTATCTCCAGATAAACCGGAGCATGATCGGATCCTTGAATGTCGTCGAAAACTTCTGCGTTCACCAAATCAGGTAAAAGATTTTTCGTAATGCAGAAATAATCAATTCTCCATCCGCGATTGCCGACTCGCGCGCGTTCGTACATTGACCACCAAGTGTAGCGATCTTTCGCATCTGGATTGAAGTGTCTAAAGGTATCGACGAAGCCGAGTTCTAAGAATGAATCAAACCACGCGCGCTCTTCGATTAAAAAACCACTCTCGTTTGCTAATCCATTTGGGTTGTACACATCGACTTCTCGGTGAGCGACGTTGTAATCGCCGGTGACGATGATCTTTTCGCCCTTTGCAATCAGAGGTTTCAAATGCTTGTTGAGGTCGACAAGAAACTTTTGTTTGTAGATATGCCTCACATCGCCTGAGCCACCATTAGGAAAATAAATATTGTAGAGAAGAAATTTAGGAAAACGAGTGATGATGACTCGCCCTTCAGAATCGTAATCAGGATTACCGATTCCATATTTCACATCAAGGGGCTCAGACTTCACGAAAGTTGCAACCCCAGAGTAGCCCTTTTTCTGAGCCGATGACCAAAAGCCTTGCATTCCAGCAAGGCTGCGGATGCCAGGCTCACACTGGTCGACATGAGCCTTAGTTTCCTGAACACAAAAAATGTCAGGGCTCTCGCGCTCGACGAACTCGACTAAGCCTTTTTTATATGAAGCTCGAATGCCGTTCACGTTCCATGAGATAAGTCGCAACTTGCTGGTCCTTTATTCCTTTGGTTTTCCTTCGGTCTTGGCTTTGGCGCAGACTGCTAACTATTGCCGCTCTCCGGGCTTTCTGGCAACAATTTGAGGTTCTTTTTGATAACTATGTTTTTTAAGGAGCTCCTATGCCAATGATCGGACAACCAGCGCCACAGTTTACTTGCCCAGCTGTGATGGACAAAGGCGAATTCAAAGACGTTAGCCTTTCTGACTATCGCGGAAAATGGGTCGTGTTGTTCTTTTATCCGCTCGATTTCACATTCGTTTGCCCAACTGAAATTACTCAGTTCCGCGACTGCCTAACTCAGTTCAGAAAAGCTGGCGCAGAAATTATTGGCGCAAGCGTTGATTCTGTTCACTCGCATCGTCGTTGGATCAAAGACGATCTTAAAGATCTCGGCTACCCACTCCTTGGGGACGTTACAAAACGTGT
>JAYSYM010000546.1:0-3436 GCA_043727635.1 Bdellovibrionales bacterium
GTTCGATTCCCTCCTCCCGAGCCATTCCTTACAAGAATACTGTGCCTTTAGATTTTAAAAAACTCCTCAGTGCCCGCTTCATGTTTACCTTCGCCGTGCAAATGCAGGCCGTGGTTCTTGGCTGGCGGATTTACGAATTACTTCAGGATCCACTTTACTTAGGCTTCATCGGATTAGCGGAAGCAGTTCCCGCAATTGGCCTGGCACTCTATGCCGGCTACTTAGTTGATCGAATGAAGCCACTGCTCGTTTATCGTCGAGTGATGTATGTGAGCTTTTTCTCGGGCGTTATTGTTTTGATGGAGCATATCTATCACGCCGATCTCACTCTCGCAGCCCAGGTGACGATGTTGTATTCGGCTGCGTTCCTAACAGGGCTTGCGCGATCTTTCTCGCAACCCGCTATCTATGCTTCAGTGCCGAGAATGGTTGAGCGCGGAGAACTTCTTCGCGCGACCGCGATGATGAGTTCAGCGATGCAAGTCGCACGAATTGGAGGCCCAGCCTTCGGCGGATTCGTTTTTGGATTCTTTGGAGCCGTAACTTCGTCATCGATAGTCTGCCTAATTCTTTTAGGAGCTGTTGCTTCAATGCTTTTAATCAAGAACGAAATTCCGTCGCCTGAGACTCTCCACAAACATGCATCGATCAAAGATGAGCTTCTCTCGGGCGCTCGATTTGTTTTTAGTCACCCGATTCTTCTGCCGGCGCTAAGTCTCGACATGATTTCAGTTTTGTTTGGAGGAGTGACTGCTTTACTTCCAATTTTCGCGAGCGATATTTTAATGGTGGGCCCGAAAGGCCTAGGTGCTTTACGAGCCGCCCCTGCCGTTGGTGCTGCGATCATGACAATCTATCTTTCGCGCTCCAATACACGAATGCGAACTGGCGGCTGGCTATTCAGTGCGGTTGCGGGATTCGGCGTTTGCATATTGGTGTTTGGCCTCAGCCGCGACTTCTACCTTTCACTCGCAGCACTCGCGTTGAGCGGATCGTTCGACAGCATCAGCATGATTATCAGATCAGGTGCGGTGCAACTCGCTTCGCCCGACCACATGCGCGGAAAAATCTCGGCCGTAAACTCAATCTTCATCGGCTCGTCTAACGAGCTCGGCGAAGTTGAATCCGGAATCGCTGCGAAAATTTTGGGGACTGTTCCTGCCGTGTACCTTGGCGGTATCGTTTGTTTGTTAACTGTTGGCGTGACCGCTTATTTGTCGCCGACTTTGCGGCGGTTGGATTTGGCGAAACTCAACCAGCAAAGTCGATAGGTTCGCCTACCGGCGCAATCTCGATTTGTTTCACACAGTAGGTCCTCCGGCGCGAACTAGCATACTCACTATTTTACCCCGCGAAAACTTTGCTGCCTTCAGATAACTCTCCCGGGCATCGTAACCATGCTGTCGCTCGACCCGATTTCCCGTGAAATAATCCCTGAGGCCCCAAACTTCAAAAGAAGTCACTATCACTCTTGTGTATGCGAGCGCTTGCCAAAACTTGCCGAAGGCATTTCCCTTGCGCGCGACAGTTACATGTCGAGCAATAAGGTTGGTGATTGATCGCAGAAAGTTTTGAAAACTCTTGCGGTTAAGAATTCGGATCTGAAAATGAATATGGTTGCCCATGTTCACGAACTCCTTCAACTCGATCCCAAATTTGGCGGCCTTTAGGCGGATTAATCCATCAATCCACTTCGCATTTTGTGGCGCAAGCATTGATAGTTTTCCAGTTGCTATTGCCGACTTCAAAACTAAATGAATCCACTTCTTAGTCGCAAGCGGACGCTTCAACTTTCGCTTACCTTCAGCTTTTGCTCCACCATGAGTGAGCCTTCGCTTCTGTTCGCGTTTTGCTGAGGGCGTTTCAAGTTGGTCAAAAAGATTTCGCTGAGTTGATCGCATAGAGGGGCAATATAATTTCTCCTCGTAAATCACTCAACCAAAAATGCTCCGCACAACAAATTTAGTTTACTCAATCGAATTCTCTACCAACATTTATCTAGGGAATCCGATAACTTTCAGATTGAGCATGTTCGATCGAAAATAACCAACACCACTGATCGCTGCCTGCGAAAGATTTTCCGTCTGTGAGAGTGTCTTTCTAAAAAGCGTCCGCGCTTTTTTAGAGCGATGACTGAGAGCAAGTTTAAATTTTTAGAGAAAAATCCAAGAAGTTGAAGCGCTCTTTCAAAAAGTGAGTAAGATTCGCCGACGATCTAAGGTCTGAAGCTCAGGGATGAGATTTAGAAAGGCGTTCGCATGGATGGAAGTACATCGAAGAAGAAGGTTAGCTGTGCGAGCACACAAGTGCAGCCTCGATTAAACCGACCGCAAGCTAAATCTGCAGCTGCTGATTTCATACTTAAGATAGACACTGCCGATCAACCTTGAGGGTGACTGTCTCAGAGTGAGACCTCGAGGAGCTTTCTCCGAAATAATACTGTTAGAATAACATCATGATTAGCGAATTATGGAACCGATTCCCGCGACTACTTGAAGAGAACATAAACGGTCTTCTCGAAGGCTCTACGCCAACTCGAATGAAGTCCTTTCACCTTTATAAGGCGTGCAAATCCGAAGGGCTCTGGAAAGAGGATTTCGATAAATTTGCCGAACATTTAGATGCCTTTTTTATTCGCCCAAAGTTCGATCGCACAAAAAGTTCTTTTGATCGGTATCTAAATAAGCCTATGGATCACAGACTTTTTGAAGAGTTCTATCTTGATTTCAGAACTGCTGACGTTAACGAGAAATCAGTTTATGAAATTGCTAGCTGGGCTCATAACCTTATGCGGGTTCAAAAAAAGGCCCAAGACATTGAAACAGCCTCAGGAACTTCTGCGGTGACTTCGCTCGATGTAATGAATCGAACGTTAAAGCTGATCGTAAGCCCGTCGTTTTTTGCGAAAGCTCGCGATATCGAGTTCACCGATTTCTCTCACGCTTGGAAAAAAGTAGTCTTCAAACTCTATGGTCAAAAATACGATGCCGAGTTAAACACGCTGGTTGAAGAACTGGATCGAATTAACGTTCAACTTAAACTTACAGAAAAAGAATCAGCTGAAAGCGGCTTAACTCCGGTAATCCCGCTCACCCAACTTGAAATCGACTGGACGCTTGCTGTTTACGCATCTGCAGTAGAAGAAAAACCTGTACCGAAATTTCCATTACCGCAAGGTCCGTCAAAGCGTTTGCTTTTAGAATTAGAGAGAGTAGTAACTCTCTACCAGATCGTCCAAATAACAAGCCAACCAGAACTGCTCCAGCATCGATCGAACATTCGCGTCACACTGCTTGATCGCTGCGACGTTTTGCTCGGACGTAAAGAAAAAGCAGTGGCGTGAAAAGAGCAGCGGCGTGAAGAAACCTAGAGATACAATACACAAGGACAGAAAGACTCTACTGCCTCATCAACCTATGATTTGGCCTCAAACTTG
>JAYSYM010000547.1:0-10350 GCA_043727635.1 Bdellovibrionales bacterium
GTTCGAGTGCGTGGCAAATTGTTTCTTTGATACTCTCATCAGAACGTTTCCATCCCTTTGGTCCACGCCCAACAAATGATGGTTCATGTTCCTGATCGAACGTATCAGCGTAAGTGTAGCTCTCGTCTCCGTAAGACGAGCGACTGTAGCCTTGATCATAGCGACTCGGCAATTGTGCAGGTCCCACCCGGCGATCGGGGTGGCGTTGGTAAAACTCTTGTTCGTTTTGCGGGTAAGTGGGGTACTCCCGCATGGTATCGCGCTCGCGCGTAGCGTAGCTGAAGGTCGGATCGTTTCTGTCTTCAAATTTACCTGCAAAGTGCCAGCGACCTTCTTCGTTTTCAGTAGTGTAATGATCGGGATTACTATTGCGGTAATATTCCTCGCGGTCGTAGCGTTTCTTCACTGTCATCCTCCTTGTGATTCTTCCTGTTAAGGTTATCAACTGACAGTGAGTTATGTGTTTAGTCTTGATCAAAGAAGTTTGGCTTGGTTGCCACACCACTTTACATAACGAGGCACTACTGCACCTCGGGGATATTGTAGGACACTACAATCCGTGCGCCCTGCTGCGGAGCTCGCTCAAAGATGATGCGTTTACCTTCGACGCGAAAAGGGATTTGTTCGCCGGTTGAGATATCTACTCTCACTGATCTCGGCACTGGGGTTTGCGAGAGTTGAATCGAGAACACTAAATTCCGTACTTTTTCACCAATCGCATTCAGCGAGTCACTGTAGTCCGAGTCGCAGATACTGAAAGTTTCTCCGCCGGTGAGTCGAGCTAAGTCTGCTGCACGAGTGCCGTACGAACCGCCTGCGCTATCACTAAGTTGTTGGGCTAAGCAGGCTTGATCGCCCGTCTTAATAATGATTCCGAAAGCTAATAGGCGTTTGCTCTCTCCCCAAGTTCTCTGGAAATGCTGTAAAACCTCACTTGCTGCTGTGCCTGAAGCTCCATTGCTCATTTCGTCTTCGTCGCTTAATACCAAAATAGCTAGATCAGTTGAGTCACGAAAGAAGCCGGCGTTCTCACTGTTTCGTTTATCAAACGCCATCATTGAAGCCAGCATCGCTTGTTCGTTGCCTGAGCCACCTGTTCCGACTGTCACCATCGATGCAAAAGTTGATTCGGCGTTAGCTGCTCCAGCTTTCAAAAAGCGGGACGGTTGGCTGGGTACTGTGACGAGAGAACCCTTGCTATTACTGGTGTTACTTTCAACGTCGGTTGTGATGACACCGATTTGATAATCAATTTGATTAAGGGCCTTTGTAAATTGCGAAAATCGCTCACCGAGTTTTACCTGGTCGGCTGCCATTGATGACGAGTTGTCGCTGATGATTAATATATCGACTTCGCCTTGCGCTTTATTTTGAGTGAATGATTCCGAAAAGCCTGCACCAAGTGGAACGAGTATTTCGCCAGTATATTGAAATCCTGCCTTCGAGCAGCCTGCAACCAAAGCTGTGCAACTAAGAACCGTCGCTAATTTATAAAGGTCCTTCATAAATCTCCTTAAGCCCCTGTGGCAATGGTGATTAACGCAAGCATCGAGCCAGGTTGAACTATGAAGAAGCGCGTACAATCGCACCTCAGGGCGAGTGTACGCGGTCGCGGCAGAAAACTTTAGACTCAGTGATTTCAAAAATTCGTCTACTTGGGAATGTTGCAAAATGAATCGACGAAAGCAGCGGAGTTAACAGTCAACAGTTTGCAGTTGGCAGTCGGAGTTTCAGTTGGCGGGAAGAGTTGCAGTCCGGAGTGTAGGGAAGTTGTACGAGAAAAAGAAAAAGGCGCCCGAGCTTTGACTCGGACGCCTTCTATGTAACTTGTTAATGTAAAGTGGCTGAGCGCTTACTTCTTTGCCGCCTCGAGGTTATTTGCGAGGAGCTCGAGTGCACTGACCCAGTTCTTGGCAATTGATCGCCACTGCGATTTGCTTTCAGAAGGCATGTGCGGAGCGAGTGTGTCGATCGAGTTAATGATTGAGATTAATTCGTTGTACGAAGGTACAACCTGCTTGCCAGCTTCTTGTGCGTAGAACTTTAAATCTTTATTCCATAACGTTCTGTTCATCGCAAAATAACCTTCGATTGCAGCAGTGCTGTACACTTGTGCTTCGAATTCGTTTCCGACTTTAACCAGAGCCTCAATCGCAAGTGCGGTATCTACAGCCGATGCATGTCCTGAGGTTTTGCGTGTTTCTACATTGAACTGGGCAGCGAAACTTCCGTCAGCTTGCTGAAGCGTTCCCGAAAGCATATTAGCAAGGGCAGTGAGAAGCATTTTTAACTTTTCTCTAGCCTCAATTAGATCATCAAGCTTTCTTCGGCCCGTTTCATCGGGACTCTTCAGTAAACTCGACTTCGTTTTCTCAATTCCGTCAGTTGCATTTAAGAAGCTTGAAACAGCGAGGATGTATCGGGCAATGTCGCCAATTTTAGTGATTGAAGTGCGGCGACCGTTAACGATGTCGACGATACCAGCTGTCGCTCTGGTTCCTGAGTCGCGACCGTCGTCCATCCATTTAACCTTTTCGTTTCGGCTTACCAGATAGAACGGAGTCATCGCTTTTTGTGTGTTTCCGAGAACAGTGGCTGCGTTCGCAATTGCGAAAGCAAACATCGTCGACTTGTCGAACATCTTCATCATGAAGGGGCCTTCAGTGACTTCTGTGTCTGCTGGAATCACTTCACCTAACTTAAGAGCATCTGCGATTGTAAATGCACCGAGACCTTCTTCGAAGCCGTTTTTGCTTTTCTTCCAGTCACGAAGGTAGGAAATTGTATCGCTTAGGCCTTGAAGTAACGCAGCTTGGCCCCGAACACTTACGTTCTTGCCCGTAGATAGAGGCGTGAGATTTTTCTTTATGATGAGTTCGTCGCTGACTGCAGAAACCATGTTCGATGAAGCATCTTTATTCAAAACTTCAACTGGAGTCGAGCGTTCGTCTTGAGACGTTGTGTACGACGCAACACTGTCGTCTTCAGTCCTAAAGCCACCAAGAAGAACTAGTTTATTGAGTTGTGAAACAAGAAGAGCGTTATTCTCCTGCGAAGCTTTTTTGTTTTCTTCGTCAGAAACGTTACCAGAAGCGTTATCAGCCATATTGTTTTGGGACTCAATAACTTTCGCAATTGAGTTTGAAAGTGAAGCACCGATCGCTTCGGCAGAAGTTTTAAGTTCTTTGGACTTAATTCCTGAAATCTTCAAGTTGTTCGATTGGAATACAATATCGATTTCTGATGATTCAATCCCTGTAATACCTGCAGGAGCAGAGGCAAGTTGATCTTCCCCAAATTTCGCCGCAAGTTTTTGAATAAACTCCTTTGGATTGGCAGCAATTGCCTTGATTTGCTCAAGTTCGATTCCGAGTTGAGTCGCACCAAGCGATAATAGCTGATTTGGTAATTGAGGCAGAGTGAACTTTGCCGCAGTCGCCTCTGTAGCTACTAAAGCCGAGTTTAAAACCGCTTTTGTAAGTGCAGCTTTGATTGCGACTGGATCGCTAGTTGACTCGATTTCCTTAAGCTCAGCTGCCGACAACAACGCTTTTGAGTCCGCAACAACAGCATCAGCCGACGCTTTGTCTGTGATCGCATCAATTTTTGGAGCAAGCGCTTGTACAGCCGCATCGACTTTCGCAAGATCAGCGAAATTGTCGTTAGTTAAGTCTAAACCAAGAGTGTCATAGAAATCGGTGAGTGATGAAGCTGCCATTGCTGCTGATTCAGGGTTCTGGATTTCGGCTACTGTGCCGTCAAAGCCAGTCTGCTGATCGTTAAATAATTGAAGAATTGGTTTTACGCCGTCCGCGATAGATTCGTTGCTAAGTTTGATCCCCTTAGCTTTGAGTTCCTTACGTGCTTGAGCGATGACCCAATTCAAATATTTTTTCGATTCAAGCTCGTAAGACTTGAACTTAATATCTTTCGGCCAAGGATAGCTAGAAACACTGCCTTCGATTAAGCTCAAGAGTTTCGAAGCGAGATCCGCATACTGTTTGCCATAGCCGAGCGCCGCTTGAACGATTGGACTTTGCTCAAAACGAACTTTCGCTGTTGTATTGACGCTAGTATAAAACTGATCGTTGATACCAGCCGCTAAGACTTTAAGTGCAGGGCGATCATGAGAGTCAGAAAGTGAGTAAAGGCCCTTTACACTTCTAAACAGTTCGCCAGTTTTCATCTGTTGATCCGCAGAAAGATGTTTCAACAAATCTGCCGCGCCCAATTGACCGACTTCTAGGTCGACGTCTTTTTGCGAAGTGGTAAATTCTTTTTGCGTCTCTGGGTAGTCTTTCGACTTCAGCTTTGGCGCGCACGACGCTAGCATTGAGGCTGCGAGGAGAGAGGCAATAATTTTCGTCTGTTGTGAACGTACTATCATGACCATCCCCTAGAAGAACAAGCTAAGTGCAAACTCGTGCACGCTTGTGTTCAAAACGTTTTTGCCAGCAAATGTATTTGCGAATTCGTAAGCAATTTTAAATGGAATTTTTATTCGGCCTTTGGTGTAAGCCGTTGTTGTCGAATACTCGACACAGATTTTGGCTTTAGCTGCAGTTTGCTCACTTCGGTTCTCTAAGATCGAGTAGTCCCAGTCACTGTGCGAACCGTATAACTGATCTTTTTGTTTGTGGCTAAGATCAATTCCTGAACCAACTGTGAATTCGTCATTAACAGCAACCGTTGCAGATCCACCAACAGTGGTTGTGTCGCCGCCGTCACGAAGAACTGTCTCTTTGCGATCAAGTCCGGGTAGTGCGTCGCCTGAAGATTTAGGAACGCGAACGTCAGAATCAAGTGGTGCAACTAATTTATATGAAGCCTTAACAGCGAGAGTGATTCGGTTTGTGACGTTGAGATTGCCCACAAGTCCTTGCTCAAGAGCTAATTCACCGTAAGTGCCTAAGTCCATAAGATCATCTGGATCATCTTGTTTGCCGGTTGGGAGAGAAACAACCGTACGGCTTAAGGCTGAGAAGCGTTTGTTACCGTAGAATTTGTAGAGACCGTGAAGTTGAAGATCACCGACTAAACTTTCTTGGCGACTGACTAGCGGCTTGTAGCCACCACTGCGAAGCGCATTCGTTAAGCCTGCAACTACTCCAGCCTCAAGAGTGGCGAATGCCGTCTCTGCTTGTGCGCCGAGACTTGTACCAACCTGGTCGTGGATCGCTTTAGCATTGCTTTTGCCGTCTTCACTCAATTCAACATTGTTTGTGTAATTGATGATCGGGATCGCGACGGCGAGAGTTAATTTTTTTGTTATTCCACGAGCGAAGACGGGTGCCATGTAGCGAACATCTGGACGCGCATCAATTTTAAGAGTTCCTAAGTTGATCGAGTCGCCGAGGCCAGGGCTTGCTTGATTGAGCGCCGCTAGCATTTGGCTTGCTCGAGCATCGAGTGCGATAATTTCACGGTGGCCGAAGTTCATGCTGTTCGCATCGATTTGAGTGATGAGCGATCCGGTCGCGTCGAACTTTTTGTCAGCTCCGTCCATAATTCCGTAGCGGAATTGCGGGCTGTTCACAGTTCGGGGGAGAGTTTCGGTAGAGTCCATCGCAAACGCTGAAGACGAAGCGGCAATTAAAGCGGCAGCGGCAGTGAATTTTAAACGTGATGAAAGCTTTTGCGTTTGCACCGAATTCCCCCTCCAGAGATTGAATGGTTTTTTTGTCTTGAGCGCGCGTAAGTTTCTAAGCGAAAATGGTGCCATTGTGACCACTCCGCGAAATCATTCATTTTTCGATGGCATAGGAATTGAGCTACCCATTTTTTATGACTCTAAAACGTCAGTGCGTTTGTAAATTATGCGGGCGACAGTTAGCCTGTGAAAACGAATGAGAATTGACCAACTGGCAGCGAAGTTAAAGACACCAAAGCAAGTACAACGTTTTTTAAAAACGTTTCCGTACAATCGCGAAGAAGGCGGGCCTACTCAGCGGTCTGCAGAAGCTGCTTTGAAGGTTGGTAAGGCGCATTGTTTTGAAGGCGCTTTCATTGCCGCTGCTATCCTAGAGAAGCACGGATACCCGCCGTTGGTTTTGAGCATCGAAAGCCAAGATGGGCTTGATCATGTTCTTTTTCTGTACAAAGAAAAGGGCCGAAAAAAAGTTCGGTGGGGGACCGTCGCGCAATCTCGCGATGCGGGTTTGCACGGTCGACCGGCGATCTATCGAACAGTTCGTGAATTAGTGTGGAGCTACTTCGAACCGTACATCGATAAAACAGGTCGAATTACGGCTTACCAAGTTGCGAGCTTAGACGATTCGAAAGCTGATTGGAGAACTAGCTCAAAAAATGTTTTTAAGGCTGAAACTTACTTGCTCGATTTACCCCATCGTCCTTTGAAGTCCTCAGACGAACGCTACAGTCGTTTGCGTCAACGCTATATCGACCGTGGCCCCATGCCGCGACAAAAATTTTGGTGGTAATCGCTTGGTTGTCCCAATAGAATTTTGGAAGTGAGAACACATCAATGAAACGCCAAGGTCGAAATCAGGGAAGAAATAAAGATAAACGCTCGAAGGATCGAAACGACGATTCTCGCAACGACTCAAAGCCAACTGGTAATTCCGACGAAGTAAATTCGAATCGAAAATTTAAAAGTTACGCTGACTTGATGGCCTTTGATCCTGAAAAGGGCGGAGGTAGAGAGGCGAGAGAGCCTCGGGAACCACGAAATCCTCGAGAACCCCGAGCTCCTCGGGAGCCACGTGAATCTCGCACTCCACGTCCTGGCAACGGACCTGTCCGCAACATGGTTTCTTCATCTTCAAATGCACGCGGCCTTGGATTTAAAAGTTCTTTCGAAAAAGATCTTGAGCGCCGAGGAAAAAGTGCGAAGCCAGCTTCAAAGAAATTTGGCTTCGGTAATTCGCAATTCGAGCGCGAAGATCGTAACGACGTAAAAGAGAGTCGTCCCGGTGGCGGCACTCAGAAGAAAGCTGATAAGCCACAGCAGAGTCGAAATGAGCAGCGCCCTAGCAAGGGCGAGCAGCGCCCAAGCAAGAATGAACAGCGCCGCGGCGATCAGCGCCCACGTCGTGGACAAGACTTCAAAGCTGAAAGCCATAAACCTAGAACTAAAACTTCGTTTGAGGATTCGCCTAAAGTTTCTGGGACTGTGAAGCGGCACCCAGATGGTTTTGGTTTCGTCATTGCTGATGATGCAAATATTCCAGATGTTTATATCTCTCGTCAGTTCATGACCGGAGTTATGACGAACGACAAAGTGATTATCGAAGTTTATAAATCACGCGATCAAGAGCGCTTGTTCGGTGAGGTAGTTAAAATCGTATCTCGTGCGGTCACTAAAGTAGTAGGGAAGTATCTTCCAGTTGATGCGAAGTACGGCGTGATCATGGATGACGGTAAAGGTTGGGGAACTGACCTTCGTATTCCTGCAGAATTCGCTGGTGACGCAACTGAGGGCGACACCGTAGTCGCCGAGATTACTCACTATCCTGAGCGCGGAAACGAGTTCACTGGAAAAGTAATCGAAGTGATCGGTGATATCGACGATCCATTGAACGACGTACTTCGTATTGTTCACACACATCAAATTCCAAACGAGTTCGATCCGAGAGCAGTTGCAGAAGCTGAAGCTTATGGTCATGAAGTCACTCAAGACGACATGAAAGATCGCGAAGATCTTCGAGCTCTTGATTTGATTACGATCGATGGTGCTACAGCTCGCGACTTCGATGATGCGATTTACGTTGAAACTAATAAAGCAGGATTTCATCTTTGGGTTGGAATCGCAGACGTAAGTCATTACGTAAAGCCCGGAACGCAACTCGATAGCGATGCGTATGAGCGAGGAACATCGACTTACTTCCCTAATTACGTTGTTCCAATGTTACCCGAGAATCTTTCTAACGAACTTTGTTCTTTAAAGCCTCATGTTGCTCGTTTAAGTTTCGTTTGCGAAATGCAAATCGATTTCGACGGGAATGTGACCGAATCACGAATTTACGAAGCCGTCATTGAATCGAAGGCTCGTGTTACTTACGGCGAAGCTCAAGAAGTGATTGATGGTCAGACTCCGAAGAAACTTGCTCACGTGAAAGAAGTTATACTTCGCGCGGCTGACTTAGCTCGCATTCTCATGCAAAAACGTTTTAGAGAAGGCTCGCTTGATCTTGAAATCCCTGAGACACAAGTCGTGGTCGATTCACTCGGGGAATCAATCGATATCATTAAGTCTGAGCGCTTGTTTGCTCATCGACTTATTGAAGAAATGATGTTGATTGCGAACGTCACTCTCGCACGTTTCTTAACGGATAACGAAATTCCAGCAATTTTTCGAGTTCACGAAGAGCCAAAAGCCGAAAGTATCGAAGCGCTTCAGCGCTTCTTATATAACTTCGGCGGACCAGATGCGCAGATGACGGGTGGAAAGCTTCAGAAGAAGCTCACCAAAGCCCTTCAGTCATTCGCAGGTCGACCAGAAGCTACGATCTTAAATATTTTGACATTGCGATCAATGAACCAAGCTCAGTACTCAAACAAAAACGTTGGTCACTTTGGTTTAGGATTCTCGCACTATACGCATTTCACTTCACCTATTCGTCGTTACCCAGATTTAATCGTGCATCGCTTAGCGAAGAGCATTCTCTATCCAAAGTATAAAAATATGCGAATGACTGAGGATGACCTTGCGACTGCTGGGACGATGCTAAGTTCTTGCGAGCAAAGATCGACTAAGGCTGAGCGCCAATTGATCTCAATTAAAAAAGCTCGATTCATTTCTAAATTCGTTGGCGAAGAATTCGATGGAGTGATTAGTTCAGTCGTGAAGTTCGGCGTGTTCGTTCTTTTGAGAACTTATGATGTCGACGGTTTAGTGAAGGTCGAAGCACTTGGTGACGATTACTGGGTATTCGATGACGAGAACCTTCGCTTGTCAGGCAAGCGCACCGGCATGGAATATAAGATTGGTGATCAGATTCGCATTCAAGTTGCGTCAGTCGACATCGAATTGGGCCGCATTGAATTTATTTTAGCTGGAAGTGATGACGACAAAGGAGTCGACGAGTTTGGCGACGAAGTAAAATCATCTAGACCGACTCCGTCTAAAAAAGGCAGAGGCCGTTCACTAAAAGCTGGAAAAGACTTCGACGTTGATGCGTTCATCGATCACATTGAAGGCGATAAGGGCAAACATCCTGCGCCGAACTTGCGTAAGGCCGAAGCTCGCCACTCAAAGAAAAAGGCGAAAACCGTTAAGGCTTCAAGCCGACCGACTCCAAAGCAGGGCAAGAAGAAATCAGGAAAGAAGAAATCCCGCCGGTAGCTGCTACCAGGTGGTAGCAATAGTGCGTTAGAGGCTGAACATTGCAAACGCTGTTGCAGCTGCGACGACTGTAAGTAAAGAGCCTGTCCATTCAGTGATTACAGAAGACATAACCAATCCTTTGTTCAAGTGGGAGCCGAAGAAAGCTGCCCGCAATGAAGCGGGCAGCGTGAAAATCTTTTTATATTAACCCAACAACTTCAATGCCATTTGTTGCATTGAGTTCGCTTGGCCAAGAACTGAGATACCCGCTTGCATCAAGATCTGGTTGCGAGTGAGTTCTGCAGTTTCTGCAGCAACGTCTGTATCTCTGATTCGACTGTTTGCAGCTGACAAGTTCTCATCGGCGATTGCCAAGTTTTGAATTGTCGATTGCAAACGGTTTTGCAAAGCACCGAAGTTTGCACGAATCGCGTTTACAGAAACCATCGCTTTATCAACAGTATCTAAGCTCATCTGAGCGCCCTCTTTAGTAGCCAGTCCTTCAGCTGTTAAGCCAAGTGACTCAAGGGAAGCGTTAGCGGCAGAAGCGTTGAAAGAGATCCGGTCTTTGAATGCATCGTTGTGCACGCCAACCTGAATGTCTAAAACTCCACCTGTACCGTTTAACAGATCGCGATTGTTGAACGATGTAACTTCTGTGATCCGTTGAATTTCCGACTTTAACTGTTGGTATTCAACATCCAAGAACTTACGTTCTGTATCGCCAATCGTGTCTGACGCTGCTTGCACTCCTAATTCGCGAAGTCGAATCAACATGTTTGAAACTTCGTTCAAACCGCCTTCAGCTACCTGAACCAACGACACGCCGTCGTTTGAGTTTCGGTTCGCCTGGCGAAGACCTCTAATTTGCGCTCTCAAGTTTTCTGAGATTGCGAGGCCGGCTGCATCGTCTGAAGCCTGGTTAATTCTATATCCCGAACTTAATCGAGCGAGTGACGTGTTGAGTCCTCTTTGTGTTCCACCCAAATTTTTCTGAGCGTTAAGAGAAGCCACGTTCGTAGAAATACGTAAACCCATATTATCCTCCCTGCATGGTCCCATCC
>JAYSYM010000548.1:0-3417 GCA_043727635.1 Bdellovibrionales bacterium
CTCAGCGTACTTATTTGTAAGAATTGAGCCTTGAGCCTGCATCACCGCTTGAGAAGTGTAATTCTCTGAAGCAATCATCTCGAGACCGAACTGCTGTCTCTTAGTCTCCTCACCAATCCACTTATAAATTTCAGGATCGTTCTCACGAAGATGATTCATCTAGTTGCTCCTAGTTTGCCTGATAATTTGCCTGATAACTTATCGACGCGACCCGAATGCCGACCGCCTTCGAATTCAGTGCTTAAAAACTTTTTCAATATTAATTCAGCGAGTGCAGGAGCAGTGAAGCGCGATCCAACGCAAAGAATATTTGCATTGTTGTGCTCACGCGAAAGCTGCGCGACCTCTTCACTCCAGCAAAGTGCTGCTCGAACTTTCGGATACCGGTTCGCACGAATTGCCATTCCCTGGCCTGAACCGCAGACGAGTATTCCAACTGCATTCGGATCAGATTCAATTTTCGAGGCAACTCGATCGGCAAAATCAGGATAGTCGACCCGATCAGGGTTATGAGTTCCGAGATCTTCTATTTTTAATTCGGGAAATGATTTGATGAGATGTTGTTTCAGATCGAAACCAGCGTGATCTGCGGCAATGTAGAATTTCGAAGTCTGCGCCATGTTGCCTCCTGCGAGTGCACATGGCACTCGAGATTAGACCTTGCTGAAGATCAGACTCGCGTTTGTTCCGCCGAATCCGAAACTGTTATTCAGTACGTGTTCAAATTTGCCATCGCGAGCAGTTTTTGCAACGTAATCTAAATCGCAATCTTCACTAGGATTTTCTAAGTTGATCGTAGGTGGTGCAATGTTTTCTTTTAGCGTCATCAAACAAAATACGCTCTCAATTGCGCCAGCTGCACCAAGCGCATGACCCGTCATACTTTTGGTGCTACTCACCCAAAGTTTTTTCGCGTGATTACCAAAAACAGTCTTAATTGCATTTGTTTCTAAGCCATCACCAACTGGAGTACTTGTCCCATGAGCGTTGATGTACGAGATTTGCTCTGGATTAAGTGAAGCATCTTGCAAAGCCATCTTCATAGCTGCAGCTCCGCCAGCTCCGCCTGGAGCAGGGTTGGTCATATGATAAGCATCAGAAGAAACCCCGTAGCCCGTCACTTCACCATAGATCTTTGCGCCACGTTTAACAGCGCGCTCGTAATCTTCGAGAATCAAAACGCCAGCAGCTTCTGCCATCACAAAACCATCGCGGTCTTTGTCAAAAGGCCGGCTTGCTGTTTTCGGAGAATCATTACGAGTTGAAAGCGCTCTCATTGATGCGAAGCCACCTATTGCCATGTCGCAAATTACGGATTCAGAACCTCCCGTAACCATTACGTCCATTCGCCCATCACGAATGTAAGCTGCTGATTCTCCAATTGCGTGAGCACCTGAAGCACAAGCAGAAGTCACAGAGTAGTTTGGACCTTTAAGCCCATACTTAATGCTGATCTGACCAGAAGAAAGATTCGTAATAACCATTGGAATAAAGAACGGGGAGATACGAGAAGGACCGCGCTCCACAAAGTTTCGGTGCTGAACTTCAATTGCCGGAAGTCCGCCCATCCCAACGCCAAACAAACAACCCGAGCGTGCCCCAAGTTGCTCATCAAATTGCAAACCGCTATCCGCAATGGCCTGTGCTGCTGCTGCAAGCGAGAGGTGGATAAACCGATCCATTTTCTTTTGTTCTTTTTTGTCGATGTAAGATGCCGGATCGAAACCTTTGATTTCGCCAGCAAACTTTACGTCCTGCTTTGAGGTGTCGAACTGAGTGATGTTATCGATTCCCGAGACACCACTGACGAGATTCTTCCAAGTAGTTTGAATATCTAAACCGACTGGAGTGAGGGCAGCCATCCCAGTGACGACAACTCGTCGCTGGGTTTTAGGTGCACGCTCAAATTTATTTGGAGTAGCCATACTTTCCATCCTTGAAAGTGCACGTAACTTTTTGGCTTACGCTTTGCCTTTTGAAGCTAGGTAGTTGCTGACGTCAGCAACTGTTTTCAACTTCTCTGCGTCTTCGTCTGGAATTTCTAAGCCGAATTCTTCTTCCATCGCCATTACAAGTTCAACGATGTCTAAGCTGTCAGCGCCCAAATCATCGATGAAAGAAGCTTCTGGCTTTACGCGATCAGCGTCTACGCCGAGTTGCTCTACGATTACTTCTTTCACTTTTGGCTGAACTGCTGTCATCAAACTATCCTCCGACCTTTTCCGGTCATTATGTCATGAACATTCCACCGTTAACACTGAGTGTTTGGCCGGTGATATATTTTGCTTCGTCACTTAATAAAAAGCTCACAGCATTTGAAATGTCATCCACCGACCCAAGAGACTTGAGCGGGACTTTGTCCAAAATTGCTTGCTTCTGAGTATCTGATAACACATCAGTCATTTCGGTGACAATAAATCCGGGAGCTACACAGTTAACACGAATGCTGCGCGACGCAACTTCGGCGGCAACTGACTTAGAGAAACCCTCAATGCCTGCCTTGCTAGCAGCATAGTTTGCCTGCCCAGCATTGCCAGTTTGGCCAATAACGCTAGTAATGTTCACAATTGAACCCGATCGGGCCTTGAGCATGAGTTTAGTAGCCGCTTTAGTGCAGAGGAATGTGCCACGAAGATTTGTCTCAATCACCGAATTGAAATCGTCGGCCTTCATACGGAGCAGTAATTGATCCTTCGTAATGCCGGCATTGTTCACGAGGAAGTCCAGTTTACCGAAGTCTTTCGCAATAGTTGCGAAGACTCCCTCAACCGATGACTCATCAGAAACATTTAAATGAAGACAAATGTGACCAGTGCCTTCAAGCGCTGCACAAGTTTTTTCGGCCGAAGCTTGGTTGCCGGAGTAGGTGACGGCGACTCGAGCTCCGAGACGAGCAAGGTGTTGAGCGATTCCAGCTCCGATGCCGCGGCTTGAACCAGTAACTAAAACTGTTTTTCCGTCAAAACGCTTAGCCAATCGAAACCCCTTCAAGAACTTTTAGATCATCGAGAGAATTCAAGTTAAAGACCTCGATTTCAGGATCG
This sequence comes from Bdellovibrionales bacterium, assembly GCA_043727635.1. Taxonomy (GTDB): domain Bacteria; phylum Bdellovibrionota; class Bdellovibrionia; order Bdellovibrionales; family JAMPXM01; genus JAYSYM01. The sequence continues at coordinate 3,045 of JAYSYM010000548.1, forward strand.
GTTTTTTTAGCTAAGCCACTTAAGACTTTGCCAGCACCGACTTCAATAAAACGAGTAGCACCGATTTTCTTCAAGTTCTGCATGCACTGTGTCCAGCGAACTGCACCACTTACTTGGCGAATGATATGCTCGCGAAGTACGTCGGGGTCTTGCGTTTCTTCGGCTGTGAAGTTCTGAACGATTGGCCAGGCTGCGCGATTAAACCGAATCGAAGTTAGAACTTCGCGCATCGTTCCTTCAGCAGGTTTCATCATAGAGCAATGGAACGGAGCTGAAACTTTTAGGGGAATAAGTTTCATCCTTCCAGGTGTCTTACCCGCCGGTGTGAACAATTCTGGCTTCGCATTCTCGCGAATCCACTCTGCTAGTTTTG
>JAYSYM010000549.1:0-3411 GCA_043727635.1 Bdellovibrionales bacterium
CGCTGTCTTCAGAGAGGGCGGAGAAGAGTACGGTATTCGAGTTCGGTTGCAAGATGACCAGCGAGACATTCAACAAGGGTTTGCTCAGTCGTATGTTCCTAACGTTAACCTGTCGCTCATTCGTCTGAGCGACGTGGCGCAGCCGATTGAAACGACTGGCCCTGCAACGATCACTCGGCAAGATCGTGGACGTTACATCCAGATTCAAGCGGACCTTGCGCCCAATGGCCCCGGCATGGGTGGAGTGATGGCCGACATCGATACGATGTTCAAAACCGATGTGAAGTTACCAGAGGGAATGCGCTACAGCTTCATGGGACAAGCTGAAAACTTTCAAGAGCTAGTTTCGAATATGATCATGGCAGCAGTGTTGGGTATCTTGTTCATCTACTTAGTTCTTGCGAGCTTGTATGAATCGTTTATTACTCCGCTAACAATTTTGTTAGTGCTTCCACTTGCAGCGATCGGTGCATTCTTCGCTCTAGCGATCACTCAAGAATCATTAAACATCTTCTCAATGATTGGATGTGTGATGCTAATGGGTGTTGCAACGAAGAACTCGATTTTACTTGTGGATTACACCAGTCAGCTCATCGGTGAAGGGATGTCGATGAAGGATGCTGTGATTCGCGCAGGTAAAGTTCGTCTGCGACCGATCTTGATGACAACGTTTGCGTTAATCGCAGGGATGTTGCCACTCGCCATCGGTTTGAACGAAGCATCGAAGCAGCGTACTGCGATGGGCGTTGCGGTCGTTGGTGGATTAATTAGTTCGACGGCACTGACATTAATTGTTGTGCCAGCGGCGTTCTCTTACTTCGAGCGGTTTAGACGCTGGAGCTTAGCGAGAGTCAAACGTGCAGTCGGGGAGACTGAAGAGCCGGTTCATGCGAATGGACAAGATAGAATAGAAAAGCCTGCGAGACGGCCAGAAGTGAATATTTAAAATTATCTATTCTTATCTTTTTTGGGGTGCTGTCAGCGTGGCTGGCAGCACGAAATCTTTTACTTCGTAACTGTTGATCTTAAGTGGCGCAGAGCCCACCAAAGTTTTTGAATCAACTTTTACCTGGTAATCTCCATTTTCGAACTTACCTTTGAACTCAAACGTACCATCAGGGTTCGTGCTAGTTTGAGAGACAACTTTCCCGTTACGCAAAAGTTTTACATTTTGAATTCCAGTTGATGGATCAAAAGTGGGATTAGTGAACGCAATCTGTCCCTGAACTGTTGTCCAGCGATCATTAGATTTCACGATTGGCACTCCTGCTATAGTATCTGCCGAATAGTTTTCACCGTTAACTTTATTGAGAACAGATTTATCTTCAGATTTCTTTCCTGAGCTGCAAGCAACTGCCGCGAGGGACGTTAGAATTACTATCACTGTGAATCTAGCCATGTGCTGTCTCCTGTTGCTCAAATGATAGTTTACGAAAGCGATGAATGTCTTCATTTAAGTCAAACAAGTTGAGGAGTTCTGCTAAGCTGACCCCATGAAGCGGCAGTACATAGTTTTTCTTATGGTTTTCTGCTCCGTTATTTTCATGGGCGGGCTGTATGTTAACGTGCGCTTATCATCGAACCTTGGCTGGTCGATCTTTTACGCGCTTCCATTCTCATTCGTAGCATTCGGCTTTATTCGAATGCTGACAACTCGAAGTAAAGGACAGAAAGCTCCCACAGCTGGTGAACTTTTCCTTCAGCGTTCAAATTTCATCACAATGGGTTGGGTAAGTTTTCTTTTCGTTGCGACGTTTCTGCGCGACATCGTTGGGTTGATCACACTTTATGTTAATGAATACCTCGCAGGCTTGATATTTAGTCCTGAAGGCGCACTCGCTACTTTAATTTTGTCTATCGTCGCCCTAGTTTCTGGAGTTGTACCTGCGTTAAAGGGAGCGTCAGTAAAATACGTTGATGTTCCGGTCCCAAATTTAAAATCGAGTTTAGAAGGTTTGACGATCGCCCAGGTTAGCGATCTGCATATTGGCCCATTCATCGGCGCTAACTATTCGAAAAAAGTTGTCGACACTATTCGCGAGCTATCGCCAACAATGGTTGCTTTAACCGGCGATATTTTTGATTCCGACTACGACCATTTTCATCGACAGGCACTCCCACTCGCCGCACTTGCTGACTTCTCAAAAGTTTTCTTTGTGAGCGGCAATCACGAATATTATTGGAACTCTCCGAAGTGGTTTGCGCTAGTGACACAGATGAATATGATTTTGCTCAGAAACGAAAACACAATTATCGATTATAACGGTGCTAAAGTTTTGATTGGCGGGATCGTTGATCCAGCAGCCCAGATGATTGGTCAGAAGCCCGACGTCGTAGCAGCGTCGCGCGGCAATGCAGACTTAAAAATCCTGCTCGCACATCAACCGCAAATTGCTGATCGCGCAGCTGAAGCTGGTTTCGACTTACAACTTTCTGGTCATACCCATGGCGGGCAATTTTTTCCGTGGACGCTCGTCGTTCGAAAGGTTCACAAATATCATCAGGGTCTGTTCAGAGTTGCTGAAAAGATGTGGATCTACGTGAGTCCGGGCACAGGTTTTTGGGGACCGCCGGTTCGCCTGGGCACAACTCCCGAGATTACCCTCCTCACACTCAAGAGAGTTTGAATTAGATGACACTCGAGAATCTCATCATTGGATTTTTAGTGTTGCTTGCTGGCTTCATTGATTCCATCGCTGGCGGCGGCGGACTTATCACTTTGCCTGCCGTGAGTGTTTTGGTTGGTGAAGGGGTTGCGGCTGTTGCAACAAATAAAATCTTAGCAGTGACCTCAGCATCGACCGCTCTCATCGTCTATTGGTTGCACGGTCATGTTCGCTTGAAGAGAAGTTTGATTTTCGTAATTAGCGTTGGTGTTGCAAGTATTGTTGGAGCGAAGGTCGGCCATTACTTAACTCCCGAAATTTTTCGCTGGCTCGTTGCAATTGTTTTTCCGGCGATGCTGTTATTAATTCTGAAGAGGGATGCTCTTACTAAAGAGCCGAGTTCAACTCGCGAAGTTTCGGTCCCGCTCCTCATTGCGATCGGAATTTTTTGTGGTTTTTACGACGGGTGCTTTGGGCCGGGTGGGGGAACTCTGATGTTCCTGTCTCTCGCTGTTGTGGCTCGAATGCCGATGTTAGAGGCACTCGCGAGTTCTAAATTGGCTAACACTCTCTCGGCTGTTGGAAGTCTTACAACCTATGCGATGGCCGGGCATGTGGTTTGGGACAAGGGTTTGTGGCTCGGCGGAGTCATCATTATCGGCTCACTGATCGGCTCGCGACTCGCCTCGAAAAAAACTCAGGCTGTAATCAAACCGGTACTCGTCCTAGTAGTTGCTCTGTTAATCATCAAAATCCTTCTTTAGGTACCCGGTTCCCAATGGTAAAGTTTCGAGTTATTCGACGC
>JAYSYM010000550.1:0-3410 GCA_043727635.1 Bdellovibrionales bacterium
CCAAAGATCCGAAGTCAGCTAATGCTTATTACAACGCTGCTGTCTTACTTGATGCGCTGAACAGCTACAACGATGCAACGAATGCTTATCAAAAATACTTTGATTTGAGCAAGAAACGTGACCGTTTTGAAATCATTTACGCTCATGCAGAAATGTACAAGCGCCGGGGTATGAACGGCGCAGCTGAAAAGAAATACGAAGAGTATATCAACACCTACGGTGGCAATGCTGATCACGTAGCAGAATCGATGTATTTCCTTGCAAAGCAATCCGAGCGAAGAGGTCAGCAAGACAAAGCCTTCGGCTGGTATCGCAAGTTGATGGGTTTGAATAAGCGCGGGGGTAGTGGCCGAGCTGCAGAGTACGCAGCTGAAGGCCGATTTAAGATGGCCCAAGATGTCTTAAAGGATATCCGTGCAATTAAGTTTACTCGACAAGAAGCTCAGATCGCGAAAACAAGTAAGCAGCTCGATGCCTTAGCTTCTCGCTACGAAAAGGAAATGATCGACGTTGTTAAATTCGATAACGCGAAATGGATCGTTGCAGCACTCGTCTCGACGGCTCAGATGTATGAGCTAAAAGCCAACAAACTATCGTCAGTTCCATTCCCTGAAGGATATCCGAAAGAGCAGATGAAGCCTTTCGAAGATCAGAAGGCGGTTGGTGTTAATCGCGTTCGAAATCAGGCAAAAGAGAATTACAAGCTGGCGCACCAAAGAGCGATGGAGCTCGAGACATTTACTGAGTGGACAGAGCTTGCGGCAAAAGGCCTAAGCGAACTTGATTCAAGTGCTTCTGCGGCAGCAGGCGAACGAGCGAGCGAATCGAACGCAATGGATTGGATGGGTTTATGATGATGATCGGACCGAAGGTCAAAAATACTGCCCTACTACTTCTTGTCACAATTCTCAGTGCTAGCTGTGGAACTTCGAATCAAAGTGATAGTTCGGGGAGCGAGCCGCCATCGTTTGATCAGCCGCAAACTTCGGCTCAAGTCGATAAGTCGATTCCTCAAGCTCCAGCTGCAACTGCAGAAAAGCCAAAGAGTGGTGGTGATAATTACCAAACTTTAAGAACTGCAGTTCGTGGCGGGAACGCAGAATTGATTCGCGACGAAGCGGGGAAGATTCTTTCAGCAAGTCCGAACGACCCAGTCGCTCTCAATACTTTAGCCTTGTATTATTTCCGCAAGAATAAAATGGGCGCTGCAAAGCTTTTGATTTCTCGAGCGTTCGAGAAGAATCCCGACGTAGCATCTCTCTACAACAACCTCGGCGTGATTGAGTTGGCTGAAGGCGACACAACTAACGCGATTTCAAACTTTAAGAAGGCACTGCGTTTGGACAATCGTCACGCTGCCGCATCTGGCAATTTGGGATCACTTCTTGTTGAAGGTGGAGAGTTCGGCAAGTCGCAAGCGCTACTAGAAACTGCATACCGTGCAAACCGCAGCAATTATGCAATCGCTAGCAACTACGCGATCACGCTCCGAGCTAACAAAGATTACTCGAAAGCAGCGAAGATCTACGACGAAGTTGTTAAGGCAAACCCTCGCGATGTGAATGCGCTACTTAACTACTCAATCTTGTTAATCGACTTTATGAACAAGCCTAAAGACGGCCTAGCCCTTGTGTATAAGCTAAAATTTCTAGAGACTGAGAACAGAGATATCATTGCCCGGGCTAACGCTTTAGAAAAAAAGGCGAAAGCTGAGATTAAGTAGGATGATGATATTCAACAAGGACCGCAACATGATTAACGGCGCGAGTTTTCTAAAAACCCTCATGGTGGCAACTTTTGCTGCGCTCATCGCGTTGCCGTCGCTCGCACAAGATGACGATCTTGGCGGAGAGCCGGCGGGCGAAGAGGCAGCTGCGGCCCCTGCAGAAAAACCTCTATCTGGAACTCCAGTTCAAACTACCAAGAGTGGTCAACCAAAGCGTACGACCATCGATTTCGAAGATGAATTGGTTGAAGGTAAAACAAAAAATCCCGAGCTTTTCTATCTTCTCCAAAAGCGTCAGTTTAATTACAAAAGACTTATCCGACTTCGTGAAAACTTTCTTCCTGAAATGAGAAAGACATCTGAAGATATGCAGCGAAAAGGAAGTTCCCAGGGAGATCAACAGTGAAACAACCAGTTGTTCTTCGGATTTATAAGGGCGAACAGCTCTTCCTGGTTAAGCAATTTACCGATGGGCAAATTGTTATCGGGCGCCAAGCTGAGAATCAAATTGCACTTCCAAGTGAACGTGTAGCTCCGCTTCATGCTTCGATCGAAGATCGCGGCGGCACTTATTTTATTAGCGATCTTGGCTCTGAAACTGGCACTAAGCGTAACGGAAATTCTGTACTCGAGTCAGCTTTGGAGTCTGGCGACGTTTTAGAAATCGGCGAATACAAAGTTGAATTCTACATCGGCGCTCCCAAGCCTAAAACTGCATCAGTTACCCCAGGTCCGCATGAAGTAGTAGTTACAACTGTGACTCAGTCAAAGGGCGTTGAGGTTAGTGCTTCGCCGATGTCTCATCGTCCCGAAGAAGTTAAACCCGAGCCAAAAGTAGAAGCGAAGCCAGTCATTCCAGAAAAGCCGGCTGCAATTAAGCCGACTCCTGTCGCGGCAAAAGTAGCTTCGGTTGCAGCAGCGGGATTCACTGCTAGTCCGGCAACAAAACTTCCGGGCTCTAAAGCAAGCAAATCAAAGAAACATAAAAAGACTTTTGCGCCACCAAGTAAACACAATGACGTAAAAGACTACGTCAAGCCAAGCAAAGGAACTGTAGTTGAAGTTCTAGTGGCATGGCGTGAGCGTGTGATTACTTCTCAGCATTTTTCTGAAGCCAAAACATACACGTACGGTTCAGATGAAGCCGCAGATGTAATGATTCCCGTTGGTGCAAAGAGCAAAGTTCAGTTTTTGAAGATTCAAGGTCGTGCGATCGTGATGATCGCCCCTGAGTTGACTGGCGAACTTGTTCGCGCAGGTCAATCCAGCACAACGCTTGCGGATCTTGTTCGCCAAAATAAAATGGTTCGCGGCGCTTCTGGCTACGAACTCGGCCTTGAACAAGGCGAGATGTTGAAAGTTAATCTCAACGATCAAATCGTTTTGATTATTCGATACGTTTCTGATGCACCAAAACCATTGATGGCTCCTATGTTCGACCTCACTGCCTCTGAAGCAGTGGGCGTGATCATGGCGTTTGTAATTACTGGAGTGATGTTCTTATACACATTCCTTTATACTCCACCGAAGCCACTCGATGATTTAGTCAATGAAGATCAATTGCGACGAGCGGTAATTATCGTTCCAATTCCAAAACCGAAAGTTCAACCGGTTGAAGAGCCGCAGCCAACTCCACCTCCAGTGGTGAAGATGACTCCGTCTCCAAAAAAGGAAACTCCTAAGC
>JAYSYM010000551.1:0-3408 GCA_043727635.1 Bdellovibrionales bacterium
TCTGGGTTTGGCCATGGGAGACCCTTTTCGAATCTTGCGGGATAGACTTCACGGACATGCTGAACTCTAGACTTGGCTCGCAAGCGGTAGAAGCGAAGATCTTGATCCATTAGCGCCCACTTTTTTTCTCCCGATGAAATCTGCTTGAGCAGCTGCCGCTTCTCACCCGTCGTGATATCCGGCTTCTTGAGGTCTTCCTTTAGCGCCCTCACGGCTTCCGCCTCAGCCTTCATACCAGTTTCGATCGCCTGTGCGGCGCCAACGAGCTCACTATGAATGGGATCTACAAGTTCTGGCTCGGAGAGAGGCTTCTTGCAGCCCGACAATGCGAGAATAAGCAGCGGGATAGTTAGGAGTAGTCTAGATTTACAGTGTTCCACGTAGAACAATCGGTGAAATCACTTGAAATATTAAATCAGAGGATATCTATTTTGTATGAACCACTTGTAAGTGATCACCAAGGTTAGCCTTGTTGATTGGAGGTTACTCTTGAGCCGCGTGATTTGCATAGCCAACCAAAAAGGTGGAGTAGGTAAGACTACTACTTCAGTGAACCTCTCCTCTGCCCTAGCGAAGATGGGCCGAAAAGTTTTGCTTCTCGACATGGATCCGCAGGGAAATGCATCGAGTGGCCTTGGTCTCAAACGACATGACTATCAAGATTCAAACATTTACCACGTACTCATTGGTGAAAAAGCAATTGAAGAGGTCATTCGCCCCTCCAGCAACCCACTTCTATCAATTGCTCCAGCCAATCCGGACCTAGTGGGTGCGGAGATCGAACTTGTTGACGTGCCGCGTCGCGAATTTCGCCTGAAAGAAGCGTTGCGGTCGGTGGTTTCGAATTACGACTACGTAGTAATCGATTGTCCACCGTCACTCGGTCTCCTCACTCTTAATTCTCTAACAGCAGCGCAGACATTTATAGTGCCGCTTCAGTGCGAGTACTACGCGCTCGAGGGGTTATCTCAACTACTAAACACCGCTGGTTTAGTTAAGAAGAGTATTAATCCCGAGCTTCGCATCGAGGGCATCGTGCTTACGATGTTCGACACTCGAAATAATTTAAGTCATCAAGTAGTGAGCGAAATTCAAACTCACTTTGGCGACAAAGTTTTCAAAGCAGTCATTCCTCGCAACGTTCGTTTGAGCGAAGCGCCAAGCCATGGACAAAGCATCCTTGATTACGACCCAAAGTCGGTAGGTGCGGTGAAGTATTCAGAACTAGCAGCTGAGCTGGATGCTCGCGTTGCCGGTCGCAGCCTACATAATCAAGGAGAGGTGAATGTCTGATCTAACGCCCAACAATAAGAAGGCCCGTCTCGGAAGAGGGATTGGTAGTTTACTCGGTGGCGGAAACGATTTCGAAGAATCTCAGCAGCCACCAACAAAACCCTCGGTGTCTACGTCGGCCTTGTCTTCGTCAGGAGCAGCGCAAGCGCTGCCGATGATGGACGAAACTCAGAAAATTTGGTCAGTAGGAATTGAGCGAATCGTTCCGAACACACGTCAGCCAAGAAAGACATTTAACCCAGAAGACTTAAAAGATTTGTCTGCCTCTATTAAAGAGAAGGGTATTCTTCAGCCAATCGTCGCACGTAGAACAACTGACGGAAAATTTGAAATTATAGCCGGGGAGAGACGCTGGAGAGCCGCTCAGACAGCGGGTTTACGCGAGGTTCCGGTTATTCTCAAGAAAATTGCCGATCAAGATTCTTTTGAATTTGCGATTATCGAAAACATTCAGCGCGCCGATTTAAATCCGATGGAAGAGGCGGATGCGTACGATCGTTTGATGAAAGATTTCAATATCACGCAACAACAGGTTGCCGACAAAGTAGGGAAGGAGCGCGCAACAGTTGCAAACGCACTTCGCCTTCTCACGCTTCCAGCAGAAGTAAAAGCCATGGTTTCGGGTGGAGTAATTTCGGCCGGTCACGCGAAAGTTCTTTTGTCGCTTGAATCAACGGCGGAACAACTTCGGTTGGCAAAAATTGTAGCGGGCGAAAAGCTTTCGGTTCGCGCCACAGAGCGTCTAGTTTCAAAAACAAAATCTTCGCCAATCGGCGCGACAGCTCAGCCTTCAGGCCTCAATGTCGATGTTTCAAGGCGCCTAGTGGCTGGTCTTTCTACAGAACTTCAAAAACTACTCGGAACCAAAGTGGCCATTGATTACTCAAACAGCAAAGGTAAGATCTCGATTTCATTCTACTCAGACGAAGAGCTTAGTCAGACGGTAGAGAAGTTGAGAAATGCATGGCGACGATGAACAACCAGCTAAGCAATCTGATTCCAAAGCCAGAAACCCCAACAATCCCGCAGGGCCAACTCACGGCACTGCTCGATCAGGGCGCAAGTTTCGAAGGTCGTTTAACGTTCGAAGGAACGGTTAGAATCGGCGGGAACTTCAAAGGCGAGATCTTCACTCACGATACTCTTGTGATTAACCCAGAAGCCCGCGTAGAGGCGCAAATTGAGGCTGATGTGGTAGTCATCAGTGGCCACGTAACAGGCAATGTTTTCGCACGAAGACGAATAATCATGCACCCCCCCGCTGTGTTTCGGGGCACCGTGACTTCACCGAGCTTAAGAATCGATGAAGGAGTAGTGTTCGAGGGCGCTTCGTATATGCCGAAGACATAGTTCTAAGAATCATTCCTGGTCCCGAACTCGCTTGACCCGTTTTGTTTTAAGGTGTTACTCAAACTACCAAAAACAAACGGGATTTCCTAAATGGACATCATAAAATCGCTCTTAACAGCACTGGGCATCAACTCAACTGTCTGGCTTCAGCTAGCAAGTTTCCTAGTGTCGTATCTCGCGCTCTCAAACCTGGTCTTTAAGCCTTATCTGCAAGCGTATCGTGAACGCGAACGACGAACGGTTGGCGGCGAAGAATCTGCCGTACGCACAGTTGAAGAGGCTCAACAGCTTCAACTGACTTATGAACAGCGCGCAAAACATCTCAATTCAGAAATTCGAAGCGTTTACGAAGCTCATCGTTCTGAAGCAACGAAGCAATACGAAAAACAAGTCGAAGCAGCGCGCGCCGAAGCGGCTGAAGCACTTGATTCTGCTCGCCAAAAAATTTCGACCGAAGTTCAAGCTGCACGCAAAGCCTTGAGCGCAGAAATTCCGGCAGTCAGTCGCGCGATCGCGTCGCGCCTAAGCGGGAAGGAATTGTCAGTATGATGAGGTTGTTAGTTGTTCTCTTCGTTCTTCTTACTTCAAGCCTTTTGCTCGCAGCGGGCGGCGAAGTTACCCACGGAGGAGGCGGAATTCCAAAAGTAGTTTTCCACCAGGCTCTCAACTTCGTTCTGTTCTTTGGTCTTCTTTTTGTTCTGCTTAAAAAGACCGTAGCGAATACCTTCCAAACTCGACATGCAGATTTCCACTCGGCACTTACCA
>JAYSYM010000552.1:0-3406 GCA_043727635.1 Bdellovibrionales bacterium
TGAAAGTGCCGGGGGCACTTTTTAAAAATTGGAGGAGTGAGATGGGAACAGCCATAGTAACTGGAGCATCTGCCGGTTTAGGAATTGAGTTCGCAAAACTTTTTGTCCAAGACGGGCATCAAGTAGTTTTGGTTGCTCGAAGAAAAGAGCAACTCGAAGCGGTAGCTAACTCGCTCAAGGCAATTTTCCCAAATTCAAAAGCTTACGTTATTGGAATGGATCTCGGCTCTCCGGGCGCAGGGCAAAGACTTTTTGAGAGAACGCAGTCGCTAGGTTTGAAAATCGACTTTCTTGTTAACAATGCGGGATTTGGCGAAGCGGGAGATTTCTCGAAGCTTTCACTGAGTCGACAACTTCAAATGATCGACCTAAATGTCCGCACCCTCGTAGAGCTCACGCATTTGTATTTGCCGTCGATGAGAGAAAATAAATTTGGTCGGATTCTCAATGTCGGTTCAACCGCTGGATTTCAGCCCGGCCCGTATATGGCGACCTATTTTGCGACCAAAGCTTTCGTAAATTCGTTCAGCGAAGCTTTGCATGAAGAGCTCAACGGTACCGGGGTCACTTGCACAGTTCTCGCTCCAGGCGCTACGGCCACCGAATTTCAGTCAGTGGCACATCTCGATAAGGCGTTGCTGTTTAAAACTGGAGTAGCAAGCTCTGGTCCTGTAGTCCGAGCGGGTTACATTGGGTTACTAGCTGGAAAAGCTTTAGTTGTGCCAGGTTTCAAAAATAAATTTAGCGTTCAGCTTCTCAGAATCTCGCCTCGCAAAATGGTGAGGAAGCTCGTGGCTCGATTAAACCGAGCCTAGATTACGGATTTTTGATTTTAAGCTTATTTCGAAATGCATTTACTTTTCGCTTAGCCGCTTCGATTCGCGCTAGAGCGTTTTTATCGAGGCACAGAAGTTCAGCGGAAGCTGCACACTTCATGGCTGCACCGGCATCGACAATCCCACCAGTTTGAATTTTACCCTGCAATCGCTTGGCTGGTCGGGCAGTAGCTTTAATGATTTCGACCACCTGAGGCGCTGATAATCGTGGGTAGGCTGAACGCAACAGTGCCGCTACTCCCGCAATCATTGGTGTCGCAAACGATGTGCCGTCTGAGCGGTACCATTTTTCGTCTTCCCACAGGCCCCAAATGTTTACGCCGGGTGCTCCGATGTGAACGTACTTAGTTCCGTAGTTAGATCGCGCAGTCGTATCATCGTCTTTTTTAGTAGCTGCTACCGATAAGAGATTCTGAAGTTGAAACTTCGCAGGATAAATATCTTCCTTGTCGATGTTCAGCCCATCGTTACCCGAAGCTGCAACGACCACGATATCTGCGGCTAACGCTCGCTGGAGCGCAAAAGAGAAGTCACGGTCATACCCTTCGCCTGCAAATGAGAGATTGATGACCGAAACTTTTTCGTCGACCGCGTAGTTAATTGATCGAATCGCATCGATGTTATCGCCGTAGCCATCAGAATCTAAAAATCGAATTGGAAGAATTGTGCATTTGGGGCAGATGCCCGAGCCACCAATGCCGTTATCTGATTCAGCAGCAAGAATAGAAGCCACGAAAGTTCCGTGGCCATTATCGTCAAACGGTAGGCGTACTTCTTCATTGAAGTTCCAGCCAATGAGATCATCGACAAATCCATTATGATCTTCATCAACATTGTTCAAAATTTCAGAGTGCTTGTATCTGATCCGGTTTGAGAACTCAGGATGGTTGTATTTCAAACCGCTATCGATAATTGCAACAGTCACTCGCGGACTGCCTTTTGTCGTCTTCCACGCTTCGAATAAATTTATGTGCTGAAGATGCCACGACTGTGAGAGTAAGGGATCGGCGCCTACTTGTTGCACCTGCGCGCCACCAGGATTTGGCGGGTTGTAAGTTGCAAGTGTAGGTTGAGCATTCAAGATGAGAATACAGATTGCTGTGCTCTTTAGCCAAGAAGCCATTGTTCCCCTCTGCTGGCCCTATCCTGAGTCAGCACAATTGCTAACCAAGATTTAGGAGCGGAACTTTGGCAAATGCAAGAAAACTTTACGAGTTTTCTAATTTTTTTTTCGAGTTAACCGGCTTGCTCCTGAGCCGCTTCGTCAGCGGTTTTCTCAGTGGCTGGTGCGACCGGCTTTAAGAAGAGTTCGAACTTTTCAGCTTCAGGCTTCTGTTTCTTCGCTGGCACAAACTTATTTCGAATTGTGAATGAATCCCAAAGAAGTGGCATGAACTCTTTAGCGTCGAGTCCCAAGTCGCTCAAGTGATCAGACGCTTCTTTTAACCAAGCTTCTGGATCATCTTTCCAGCGATCAAGATCTTTAGCCTGAAACTTCGGGCTAAGTTCAACGGCCTGAGGAGAGTTGAACGATTTGTTCATCAGTGCGCGCATATATTTAATCTGCAAGCCAGCCATTTGCTCATTGATTGGAGCATCGAAGAACCGCAACTCGCCTCGGCCTTCTACATTGCCGAAACTTGGGAACCAAGCCTGATCAGGGTTCTTAATATCGAGTGTTTCGTGGCGATATTTGGCGGGCAAAATCGGTGTCATTAGCGGCGTTAAATTCATTGGAACATACTTCGGTTTGCGACCGATGCTCGTGTTGAAATAACGGTTCTTGTAAAGTAGGCGGCCGAGTTCGACTAGATCACCTTTGAAGTTGCGAATCTCTTCGGCAAGTTTAGGATGAAGATCGATAGGACGAGCTGCATGCGATCGCTGAGGATGCATCCACATGAACAAGATCAATTGCTGATTGTTTTCAAAATATGAAATCAAATTAAGCACCATTCGGCTCGCTTGTTCAGGAGGCAAATTTTTGAGGAATGTTAAATCGAAATTCCCGTGTCCTCCGCCGGCTCCGCGACTAGGGACAAGTGAGCTAGCGCGAGCAGTTTGGAATAACTTGCTAATACTTCCTTGAATATCTTGTGGTGAGAAACGCGGTGAAACTACTTCGATGTGCCCGCCATAAGCTTGCAAAACTTTTCCGGTAACTTTCGAGTATCGACGTTGAATTCCATCCCACTCTGCACGCCAAACTTTACCATCTGAATCCGGCACTTTAAAGTTGATTGAAATGCCGTGGCCGTGTGCTTTATCGTTTTTATTCAGTTCTGGTTTCGTGCCGTGAGCTGCAGCAAGTTTGTTTGCGAAACGTTCAATGTCAGTAGATGCATCATCTTGGATTTCGGGACGCTTCTCGCGAGGGAAGCGGAATGAGTACTCAATACCCAAGTCTATCTTGTTCACGTCAAGCGCGCCGGTGTTGACAACTTGGAGTTTTGGGAAATTCGTTGGTGGCGGGAGCAAGTAGCGCTCAAAATCAAGATCAAGACGAACCACTTTTGAAAATTCGTAGATAGCTGTTTCAAGCTTCCCAGTTGTCTCTGCACGAAGTTCGC
>JAYSYM010000553.1:0-3403 GCA_043727635.1 Bdellovibrionales bacterium
TTAAAAAAGTTATTGATGTTTTGGGTCTCACGGATCGGGCCCTTCTTCTTGAAGCACTACAGGCGCTTACCGCACAAGACGCTCACGCGATGATTGATGTGATCGAAAAAGTTTTCCATGCCGGCTACGATCCAAAAATCTTTGCTCAAGATCTTCTAGAAGAGATTCGCCACGCCCTAATGATTCGTCTGTGCACTGAAGACGCTACTCGAGTAGTTGATCTTCCGGACGCAGAAATCCAAGCACTCAAAGAAGCAAGTGCACCTCTAAGCAACGAAGATCTTCACATGCTCTTCGATATGGCTTTAAAAGGCGTGAACGATTTGCTTCGCTCACAAGATGCACGCTTAGTTCTCGAAATGCTTTTACTGCGAATGACCCATGCTCCGCGCATCCTTGCACTCACGCAGCTGCTGCAAGGTCAGCTCCCGACGCTTACAGCTGCGCCACAAACTCGTGCGACGCCGCCGACGTCGGCTACGACAAAACCCATGGCACCAGCCAGGCCAGCGGAACCAGCCGCCCAAGCCGGGAATAAGGCTGACGCCGAAGTAGAAAAAGCTTCAGAAAAAAAGCAGTATAACTTCGTACGCCCCGCAAGCCCTGAGGCTGCCGTAAGAATGGAAGCTGCTGCAAAAGCACACGCAGAAGCTGCAGCCTATGCTGAAGCAAATCCAACTCCAGAAGCACTACCTCCTGCTGGTGGTTTGGCGAAGGAAGAATACGAAGCAGTAGCTGAAGAAAACAAAACTCTTCGCGATGATCCTTGGTACCAGTTCGTTACTCGCGTAAAGAAATCAAATGCGATGCTCGGAGCAATGCTCGAGAATACCTTCTTGATGTCTCAAACCGACAACGAATTGGTTCTCGGGATTCCGAAAAAGGTTTCGTTCTTGTTCGACAAGGTTGCAGATAAAGAGAATTTAAAAAAAGTTGAAACGTTCCTCGAAACATTCTGGAATAAGAAATACACAGTGACTGCAAAGCTCGCTGACGAAAAGGCCGTCAAAGCAGCTGAAGCGGAGACCCCAACTCCAAAAGCAGTGATTGAAAAAGTACAAATAGCAAAACAGAAGACCGTTGAAAGCCAAGTTGAAACGAACCCTCTCATTCGTTCGGTTCAAGATGTTTTCAAGGGACAAATTAAATCTATTAAAGAAAAACGTTAAAGGAGTTTGAGTATGAAAGGCCGAAAAATGTCAGGTGGCGGTATGCCAGGCGGCGGTGGAGCCGGCGGAATGCAAAACTTAATGAAGCAAGCCAATCAACTTCAGATGAAGATGAAAAAGGTTCAAGAAGAGCTTGCGGAGCGTGAATACGAAGCCAGCTCAGGTGGAAATGCCGTGATAGTTCGAGTGAAAGGTGAAAATCAGATCCTTTCTTTGAAAATCAGCGAAGATGTGATGAAATCTGGGGACGTAGAAATGCTGCAGGATTTAGTGATGACGGCGACTAACGAAGCGATTCGTAAGGCGAAAGAAACTCACGCAGCCGAGATGGAAAAAGTCACTGGCGGCTTCAACATCCCGGGCATGTTCTAAAGGTAGCTGCTACCAGGTGGTAGCAATGGTGCGTTAGTCGGAGGACTATTGTTAAAAATTAATTCTCTCGAAAAATTAGTTCACGAACTAAATCGTTTGCCAGGCATTGGGCCCAAGACTGCTCAGCGCCTTGCTTACTACATCTTGAGAACTCCTGAACTATCAAACAAGATGCAAGACGCCCTCAAGCTTGTTCAAGAGAACGTTCATCTTTGTCAGCAATGCTTCTCTTATACCGACGAAGGCGATCGTTGCTACTACTGCAAAGATGCTCATCGCCGAGACGACATCTTATGTGTTGTTGAAGAACCATCTGGTATCGCGCGCGTTGAATCGTCAGGTGCGTTCAGAGGCAAATATCATGTTCTTCATGGAGCCATCTCTCCACTCGACAACATTGGCCCGAATGATTTAAAGATTCGCGAACTCATCACTCGTGTTGAAGCCGGCAAGACTGGTGACGCACCTGAAATTACCGAAATCATCTTGGCTCTTGATCCCGATTTAGAGGGCGACACCACAGTTCTCTACCTCGCGAAACTTTTGACTGAGCGAAATGTTCGCGTTACCCGCATCGCAAGTGGTGTTCCGCTCGGAAGTGACATCGATTACGTCGATGATCGTACATTAGGGCTTGCACTCCAAAATCGACTCCAGCTTTAATAGGCTGTGGCATTAACCAATCAGATCGCCAAAGAAATTCACTGCAAGATCGTTTACTACGGGCCGTCGCTCGGCGGTAAAACGACAAACGTTCAGTGGATCTACGAAAAGACATCGGGCCAAAATAAATCTGAAATGATGTCGTTTAACTCAAACCCCGAACGCACATTGTTTTTTGATTTCTTGCCGATGAACGGTGGCGAAATTCATGGTCAGAAGATTCGCTTCCATCTTTACTCGGTTCCAGGACAAGTCGTTTACGAAGCTACTCGACGGCTTGTTATGAGGAACGTGGATGCGATCATATTTGTCGCAGATTCGCAGCTCGAGCGGATGGATGAGAATATTGAGAACATGAAAAATTTGGAACGGGACTTAGATTACCAAGGGCAAAATATTCGCCAGGTTCCCCTTGTAATCCAATATAACAAACGTGACCTCCCCAATATCGCTTCTGTAGCTGAGATGCGCGCAGCTTTGAATAGGTACAATGCCCCCGATTTTGAAGCAGTTGCCTCAATTGGCCGCGGAGTACTTGAGCCTTTGAAAACGGCCACTAAATCGATTATTACCACTCTCAAAGGCGGAGAACTTTAATTCCGTCCGACCAGAGGTAATAATGGAACTAATCCGTGAAATGACGACAACTCCAAAAGTGAAGCCATCAGTTGATAAACTTGGCTTTGGTGTTCACTTCTCTGATCACATGTTTGTGAGCGACTTCAATCCTAATGAAGGATGGCATGCTGACAGAATCGTTCCTTACCGCAATTTCAGTTTAGATCCGGCAGCAGCCGCTCTTCATTACGGCCAAACTTTATTTGAAGGAATGAAAGCGTTCCGCGGAGTTGATAATAAAATCCGATTGTTCCGACCTGAGATGAACTTCAACCGCATGCAAACTGGTGCAGCTCGCTTGTGTCTGCAGGGTCCTCCACTTAAAAACTTCATGAACGGAATTATTGAGCTCGTAAAAACTGAGCGTGAGTGGATCCCGTCAGCTGAAGGTACTGCTCTTTACATTCGCCCAACTTTGATTGGCACTGAGCCGTTCTTAGGTGTGCGCCCGGCAAACGAAATTCTTTTCTACGTGATCACGTCACCTGTTGGTGGTTACTACGGCGCTAAAATCGATCCGGTCTCTATTTGGATTGAAACTAAATATGCACGCGCAGCTGTCGGTGGAATCGGTAACGTGA
>JAYSYM010000554.1:0-10226 GCA_043727635.1 Bdellovibrionales bacterium
GCATAACCGAAAACTTCATAGAGCATCATCTGACGAACAGTGTTTGAGAGATGTTCTTCGGCGCGAAGAATGTGAGTCATCTTCATCATCGCGTCGTCGATCACGCAGCAGAAGTTATAAACGGGCATTCCGTTTGATCGCATGATGACGAAGTCGCCAACCATGTCTGATGGAAAGCGAACTTCTCCGCGAATCAAATCATTAAGAACGTATTCTTTTTTGTCTTTAATCAAAAAGCGAATCGCACCTTGCTCCCCTGCTGCAATTCGTTTCTTCGCTTCTTCGGGCGTGACTAAAACTTTTGGCCGCTCGACTTGAAAGTTTTGAACTCCAGCGGCAGTCGCAGCTGCTTTTAGCGCATCAAGTTCGGCATCAGTTCTGAAGTCGTAGTATGCGAGGCCGCGAGAAATTAATTGCTGAGCATGCTCCATGTAAATGTGAGCGCGCTGGCTT
Organism: Bdellovibrionales bacterium; assembly: GCA_043727635.1. Taxonomy (GTDB): domain Bacteria; phylum Bdellovibrionota; class Bdellovibrionia; order Bdellovibrionales; family JAMPXM01; genus JAYSYM01. The sequence goes on from JAYSYM010000554.1 coordinate 454, forward strand.
TGGCGATAAGGACCATGCGGGCCGATGTCTTTTAAAGTTTCAGAGTCAGGGCCTTCAACCCAGTTCAAACCGAGCCAAATGAAATCCTGAATTTGCATTCGCATGGATTCTTCTGTTGAGCGCTCAAGATCAGTGTCTTCGATACGAAGAACATAATCGCCACCCATCTTCTGAGCGTAGAGCCAGTTGTAAAGAGCTGTCCGCGCGCCCCCAACATGAAGATAACCCGTTGGTGAGGGAGCGAAGCGAAGTCGAACCTTTTCAGCCATTTAAGACCCCTTACGAATGAAGGGATCACTATAGTAACCACGAAATAAAAAAGGCAAGGTATCAACCTTGCCTTTTCCGTTGCCCTCGCGACAACTACCCCATTGAGCGAATCCGCCTTATGCCTGCGCTGCAGGTGCTGGCGAAGTCTCGAGACCGAAGATCTTTTGAACTTCTTCGGACTGAAGCTCTTCTCTGCTTGTGGCAAGAGCGAGCTCCTTCAGTAGTAGACCGCGAGCCGTGTCGAGCATCTTACGCTCTCCAAAGCTTAGTTCCTTATCGACCTTCAATAAGAATAAGTCGCGAAGAACTTCGGCGATCTCGTACACCGACCCCGTTTTAATCTTCTCCATGTACTCGCGATAACGGCGATTCCATGTCTGATTATCAATTTTAACGTTCGTTTCTTTTAAGATGCTGATTACTTTTCCAGCTTCTTCTTTTGAAATGATCGGGCGAAGACCAACAGATTCAACGTTGTTCTTCGGGATCATGATCTTCATACCGCTCTCAAGGATCTGAATCGTGTAGAAGTCTTGCTTGTTGCCAAAGATCTCTTTGGTTTCCATAGCAATGACTTTGCCTACACCATGGCCAGGATAAACTGCGTTATCGCCGACTTTGAATTCTGTTGCCATGCAGAGATCTCCTTTGAACGTGATGCGAAGCTCAAAAGTTATAACCCAAATGACACCCCCGATCAATTAAAAGGGTGTAAAACTATTGGCCAGAGCATTCTTTTCAGAACCGGAAAAACCTTAGATTTTTAGGGCTTTAAGGCCACCGTGAAAGAATTACTTGAAGTATTGGTGGGCAGCTAGAGGACTGAAACGAGTAGAGCATAAGGTTGCTTACCCGCGGGCACATTGATGCCTTTGATTCGAATCTCGTAAGCGCCAGCTTCTGTCCCAAACTCCACATGTTCAAACGGCTGATTGCGGTCTGAGAGCGAGCTTTCGTTCCCCATCGGGTCAACGACTACGAGATCAAGATCGTTCGCCAACGGCAAGCCAGCGACGGGTGAGGCTTCTTTATCTGTATATAGGAGAGTGACCGAGAGCTTTCCGAACTGCTCGACGTTGATTGGGTAAACATGCTGCTCACCTGCAGCTACTCCCTTAGCTTCATCAATGATGAGCGCTTTAGCTAAACTAAGCGTGTCACCAGTTGAGTGACGTACAGCTGCATCGATCAATGCTGGCGAAGGGTTCGTAAGTTCACGCGACTCGATCACATACTCAGTCACTTCTTTTGTCTTGTCTGCGTGAGTATCGCCTGTCACAGCCGATTCAATAACAGATGCAATCCAGACAACTGTGTCGAGAGCTGAGATAGGCGCAAGATTGATTGGCGATGTTCGCAGTGTTACCTGCTCAGCATTTGTTGAAACGATTTCGGTTTCAGGAAGTGATTGCACTTGCTGAAGAGATTGTTGAGCCGCTTTCTCTGACGTGAACTTGATGTTTGCGTCGATAAGCTGATCTTTTGTAAGCACGCTTGGGAGCGGGAGTTCTGAGCTCACCTTCCATGAAGGCTCGTACGGAAGAACTACTCGCACATTAGGAGAAGACATTCGAATTGTCTGAGCAATCTTTGGTGATGCTCTCATCACCAATGCATCGTCGGGGATGTAACTAATTACTTGGGCTTTTAGAGTTTCAAGGTTCTGGCGATCCCAGAGTTGAATGGGAGCATTGAATTGAACAACGTAAAGTTTTAATGAAGTCTCGTTGATCTCAGAGCGAATCTTTCGAAGCTCACGAACTTCTTCGAGATCTTGTTGCTCAGTTTCGACTGTCGCATTGTCGAAGTGAAGTGCTGAGCCTGCTTCTGCTGCGAATGCTACAAAAAGCGATGCAAGAACAAGGATAACTACTCCCGTAAGCCGTTCAGCCATGATGAAAACCCCTGATGTAAAACGGTTATATTACGTAGGAAGAATCAAACCACAGGGCTTGAGAGGAGCGCAGCACGCGCTGCGCAATTAGCCTACTGTTGCGAGTGCTGTTGGGCCATGTTTTTTGAGAAGTTCTGCTCGGAGATTTGCATGCTCTGATTTTCGCAAATCAGGATCCTTCTCGAGAGTTTCAAATGCAGCGGCTCGAGCTTCTTGCAGAATTTGTAAGTCACGCACTAGATTCGCCATTTTAAATCCGGTGAGGCCCGATTGTCGTGTTCCCATGAATTCTCCGGGGCCACGCAACTCAAGATCGGCTTCGGCAATTTCGAATCCGTTTGTTGTTCGCTCCATGATCGCCGAGCGTTCTCGAGATTCTTCGCTCACTGCGTGCCCTAGCATTAGAATGCAAAAGCTTTTGTGCTCGCCTCGCCCGACTCGGCCACGAAGCTGATGCAATTGTGAAAGTCCGAAGCGCTCAGTGTGCTCAATGACCATGATGTTTGCGTTCGGTACGTCGACACCGACCTCGATAACTGTGGTTGCAACAAGAATATGAGTTTTCTGATCGCGGAACTCGCGCATGACTTCTTCTTTTTCAGCGGGCTTCATTTTTCCGTGCAGAAGAGCGACTTTATATTCTTTGAACTCAGCTTGAATAATTTCAAATGCACTCACTGCATCTTTGAGATCAATTTTTTCAGATTCTTCGACTAGCGGATAAACAATGTAAGCTTGTCGACCTTTAAGAAGTTGGTCGCGAACGAAATTCATCACTTCACGACGTTTACTTTCAAAGACAACGCGAGTTTGAATGGGCGCACGACCCTTTGGTAGCTCGTCAATCACAGAAACATCAAGATCTCCGTACACTGTCATTGCAAGCGTTCGCGGGATCGGGGTTGCAGTCATCACTAAGAAATGCGGTGAAATTCCCTTTTGTTTCAAGGCGTTTCGCTGATGAACTCCGAATCGATGCTGCTCATCGATGATCACAAGGCCCAAATCTTTGAATTCAACTTCGTCTTGGATGAGCGCGTGAGTGCCGACAATGAAGTCGATAGCTCCCTGCTTGAGCAATTCGAACGTTTGCTTTCGCTCACTTTGTTTTTGTGAGCCAGTCAGCAACCCAATTGTCAGTCCTAACGGCTCTAAAAACTTTTTTGAATTTCTAAAATGTTGTTCAGCCAAGATTTCAGTTGGCACCATGATCGCCGCCTGCAGTCCGTTTGATTTCGCAATCAATGCAGCAGCCAAAGCGACAAGAGTCTTACCGCTACCGACGTCCCCTTGAACTAAGCGATGCATTGGATGCGGTTTTTCTAAGTCATCAGCAATTTCTTTTAATGCACGCTTTTGCGCGCCAGTGAGTTCGAACGGAAGACTCGCCGTTAGCTTTTTTACTAATGAAAAGTCTTTTTTGAAAGGCCTCGCCTGCTCTTTCTTAAAACCCGTCTTCTTTGCTGCAAGCAGGAGTTCGAGCCAAAAGAATTCCTCAAAGATAATTCGCTTGTGAAAAATTGATTTTCGATCAAGAAATTCTTGGTAATGATCAACCGGTGGATTATGCAAACTGGTGATCGCATCGAATCTTTTCGGTAACTCATATTTTTGGATGAGCCAGTTAGGCAATTTGTCAAACGGCTCACTCTGTTCGAGAATTCCGCCGTAACGATTCTTTTTTGGAGGCTCGCCTTTCACTTCGGGAAGATCTTTTAGTTCGCCGATTGCAAAGGTGATCAGCTTTGAAAGCTGACGAGTCGATAGGCCTTCGGTCTCCTCATAGATAGGCAAAATCTTATTTTCGTTTTCAGTGTCGACAGAGTCATCTTGAATGTCGGGATGCTGAAACTGAATCTGTCCCCTAAAATGAGTGACCTTGCCGATTACGCGAACTTTGTGGCCAGGCTGAAAACGCTCAAAGAAGCCCTTGTAGGGAATTCGAAAAAATTTGCAGTGAATTTTACCAGTGTCGTCGCGAATGACAACGTCGTACATCTTTCGCTTACTCTTGCCCATGTTGAACGCATGAACTCCAAGGACTTCAGCGCGCAGACTAACAAGATCATCTGGCTTAAGAGATGCGATGTTGCGAGCCGCCCTGCGATCTTCGTAGGCCCGGGGGTACCACTCGAGCAAATCCTGAACAGTGTCGATTCCCTTTTTATGGAGGATATCGCCCAACTTTGGTCCAACGCCTTTGATGAATTGTACTTGTGTGTCGAGCTTTAGTGGCATCCCCATAAGGTTTAGTGGTGTTTTACAGGCCAGTCAATTTGCAATGCTATAGCGTTCCGTGGCAAAATCGTGAGATGGAAGCTCAGAGATATTTCAAAATTCGCGTCGGTACGATTCTCCCAGGGCGATCAATTCCATTTGATCTCTACGTGCAAATTAATGCCAAGATGATTCACTACGTGCGCAATGGCGAATCTCTGTCGAAAGAAAAAATATTGAAGCTCGATAAAGCTGATGTTTTCTTCATTCGTGAAGAGCAACGACAGTTTTATAAAAACTTTATTTTTGCGCAACTTAACGAAGCAGGCCTAGAACCTGGAGTTAAAGCTGCGATCTTGCGCGAAAGTTCAATGACGTTGGCTGAAGAAATTTTCGAGCAGCCAGATGTTGAGCGAGCGCTTAATGAATCGCGCGAGCTCATCACTCAATTCATCAACTTCATGGAAAACGAACCAGAGGGAATGGCAAATTTGATTTCTCTCTCAAGCCATGACTTCTACACCTACAATCACTCTCTCGATGTAGGCATTTATTCTCTTGGATTGGGCCAAGCGGTTGGGTTCGTAAAAGAAGATTTGATCGAGTTAGGTCGCGGCGCACTTTTCCATGATATCGGGAAACGCAACGTTGCTGTTGAGATTATTTGTAAGCAGGGTCCACTCTCTGACGTGGAGTGGGCGCAAATGCAGAAGCACCCGCAGTATGGTTTAAAGATCTTGTCAGAGTATGGCGTGTCTGAAGCGATGAAGGCTTGTTGCTTTGAGCATCACGAGAGCTTTCTTGGCAATGGCTACCCTCAACAGCTCAGTGGCCCCGAGATTCATCCGATGGCTCGGATTGTTGCTATCACTGACACTTATGATGCTTTAACAACGAAGCGCTCATACAGTGAACCAAAGACACCGATCGATGCTCTCGAGTTCATGAAGAACAAACTTTCGGGCCGTTACGATGCCGACATGCTTGAAGCGATGTACTCAGTACTTTTCAAAATGGAAAAGTCGAAGACCGCTTAGAGCGCCGGCAGCTATGTACCCATACCTCGCGCGCTGGCTCTCTTGGCGAGCACGCCTCAACACGGGCGCAACTTCGACTCTCGGAACTGATTCATCTTGTTAACGCCAAAGACTTCGACTGCCTTTCGCTGATTGCAATTTCGGCAAAGTAACCGCAAATTCTTCAGTTCAGACTGCCCGCCCTTCGCAATCGGAAGCTTGTGATCATACTCAAGCGCAAAGGCTGACTTGCAGCTCTCACACTTTCCTTTGGCTTTTCGCCAAACCTCTCGTTTTAGAGCTGCAGAAATATATCGCGGCATCTTGCTAACCTCCGATGTCCGATCCGAATTTTTCACGGCATGAGCGCCTCCGTCGTTCGCTACCTTGACTGCGCTGGTGAAAGCTTGAGCATTGTTGGTTTTTCGAGCCAAAGACCTTTCAATTTTCTTCTCCGGATCAGTTTGCTCGAGAGCCATTTTCACAATTTTTTTAATCAGTTGATCAAAATGCAAATGCGGATTTAAAGCGCGCAGTCGCTCAATCTCATTCTCCGTCTGCTCATCTGCCTCAAATGAATAGCGAACCTTGTCGTCTTGCTTCAGAATAGCAATAGTTTGCTTCTTCGTAGCGTTTTCAAGCTTCGCAAGTAGTTCTCGTTTCTCGAAACTTGAGAAATTATTTTTGTTAAAATGCCAGTGAGCTTGAGCAAGGGTCGAAAGTGTCAGCGACCCATCGATCACCTTTGCTTCTGCTTCAGGTATCTCACGTAACAATCGCATCGCTGCTATTCGTCGCCCCGCTTGATCGGGCGAATACTTTAGCTTCTCCATCGCGTAAGCAATCAGCGACGGATACCCGAGTTTCGAGAATAGTTTTCGCCGATCAATCTCACGCAAATGTAGAAGTACGTCATTTAACAGCTCGCGTTCTCGCGATACCAAATTCTCGATTGCTGCGAGCAGTTGGTTGTCTGATAGATGATTCATTCGTCACTCCTTTTTCAAAAGTTGCAGTGAATAATTATGTATCATGGATTTTAAATTCGCTTTTTTACGATTTTCACTCGGAGCGAATGCATTCCGATGGGATGATTTGCTCAATGATAAAACGTCGTATTGCTCGCTTCATTGAATTTAAATTTGTAATTCACGGAGCGACTTGCTCGAAACAAAGTCGTCGCTTGAAGCTAGCCGTAAACAGCCGAAAACCCTGTCAAATAAAAAACAAAGATAATTTGTTCGTCGGTTGCGGTTCTTCTCACGGATGGAAACGCTTGGCGTAAGTTCAATCAACAGCACATGCCACAACCAGCGCAGGCAAGATCACGAAATCAATCTGCGTAAAAAAGAGAAGATATAGAGGCTGAAGCGTGTGAGCTACAACAGAAAAAATTGATTCATCACCGGAGCGATGTTACCGAAGTAGAATGTCGCAAGCTTATCCCACTGAAAGACGACCCCGTAGACCCACGCAGCGATGAGTAGCAACAAGATTGAGAGCACTGTATTCCAGCGAGAAGAGCCGACCCGCTCTTCAAACGTTATATACCAACCAAAAGATTGCACGGCGACAAATGCCAACATTAAATTTCGATAATGAAAATACTGAAATCGAACGATGCTGCCGCAGTTCTTAACACAATGAACTTCGTCAAATCCAAAAGCTAAAACCAGAAACGCAGCGATGCCAGACAGCGCAAGCAGCACTCTGCTGGGCGCAAGAAGATTTCGTCGCCCGAAGCCTCCGAAAGAAATTCTAGTAAAGAAGGTACGGTTCACGAATTGCCGCCCATTGTTTCTCATCTGGCTGCACGAGTTTATCGAAATCATTCGCAACAGCGTTTCGATCGTCGACCCATTCTCGCATCCATGGTCCGCCGTTGATTAGATCGATTGCCAAGCGATCTTTTTCATACTCGTAATGGAAGTCGCGCCAAATTTGATAATCAGGGTTTAACTCTCGCACCGCTTTGAAAGCCAATGTTAAAAGTCGATAAGGTTGAAACTGCTCATGGTTGTAAGTGGGATGATCCGTATGAATCTGAAAGCCGCCGCACATTTTACCAGCGTGCTTATGAAAAGTAGGCTGGAAGTAGCACGCGCGAAGCTTTGCACCTTTCATCCACTTTGGAGCAATTGACTCCATTTTTTTAAGAAGTGCCAGTCCATCGATGTCAGGTGCGCCGATTACCTCAAGTGGGCGAGTCGTGCCTCTCCCCTCACTTAAATTGGTACCTTCAAGCATGACAGTGCCAGGAAACGCTCGAGCCATATTTACGTTAGCTGCATTCGGAGATGGATTGACCCAAGCTACCGACTCTGGCCAACCAAAACCAGATGCCGCGTTCGGCTTATAGCCCTGCATTTTAATTACTTTGTAATCGACATCGATTTTTAGCTCTTTCACAAACCAATTTGCGAATTCACCTAGCGTAAGCCCATGCCGCATAGGAATCCGCTCGGCAGCACCCACGAAACTTATCCAGTTTGGCTTAAGCAGCGAACCTTCAATTGGACGACCGGCAGGATTCGGGCGATCGAGAATCCAAATTGTTTTTTTATATTTTGCACCGGCTTCTAAGACATAAAGAAGCGTAGTTAGAAAAGTATAAATGCGAGTGCCAACATCTTGCATGTCGCAAAGAAGAACGTCGAAGTTCGAAAACATTTTCTCAGTCGGCCTGCGAACTTCACCGTAAAGCGAGAAAACCGGAATTTTATAAACCGGGTCTACATAGTCTTCAGTTTCGACCATGTTATCTTGCTTCTCGCCGCGCAGACCGTGCTGAGGACCGAAAGCCGCCGTTACTTTGATGCCGGGAATTTTTGAAATTGCATCGATTGAAAATTCGAAATCAGAAGACATCGAAGCTGGGTGCGCAAGCACGGCAACTCGTTTACCTTTTAACTCGTTTTGCAATGAAGAATCAGTCAGTAGAACATCAAGGCCATGTCGAAAGCTCATGCTGCAACTCTTAGATTCGCATCTCGAGAATATGTCCTCGCGAATCGTGGAAATCCGGTTTTTCGCCAGTGTGTTTCAAACACCAGTATGATCTCTCTCCGCTGTCGGTTTCAATCACGCTAGTTAAACCCAGACGAAAGTGCTGTGGCGACTTAACTGCCTGCGCTAAATCGATTTTTACTGAGAGCAGATAGTTTGCGGAAAGTGGATCACCTGATTTGACTGACTTGAAGTCAGAGGCCGCACTCAAGCGAGCTTCCTGCTTCATGCCTTCACGGTAGGAGTCAAAACTGTAAGCATTCCATTCGCCAGACGGAGAAAAATTGAGCTCGATATAGTTGCCACCGGCAAAAAGTACGAATGCCTCAAGGCAAGTCGACTTCCAAAGTTCGTCTCTTCGCAGCTTATCGGTTAGAGCGCTCGGTGAATTTTCAGCCACTGGCCATACTAACTTGGGCGCACCATGGGGGGATTCAATCTTATAATCGAGCAACAGACAATGACCTGACAGCTCAGCTTGGGCGTGAACTATAAGTTTTCCAGCCGCACTTGAAAGTGCTGACGGATGGAGTGCAAGCCGGTTGTTCATGCTTTTATTATGCGAGTGAAGAAATTAAGGCGTCAATTGTCTTCGCTTGAACCTTCATGCTCGTCTTCAGAATTACCGCCTGAGTCGCCGTCGGAATTCTCATTTCGAGCGCCTCGATCATAATCAGTGAACACAAAGCCTGGCTCTCCATACTCTGAATTATGTTCTGGCCGGCGGTAATTTTCAGTCTTCTTCGAATCCATCTGTGCTTCCTCCAGGGGGTTGGTGAAGTACAAACAGTGTAACAAAGCCAATCCGTCGCACCAGCGTCGACCGCAAATATGGTGAATTTTATAAATTTGATGTCGGTTCAGGCTAATGACTCTTAGCGCCGGGAATCTAGGTTGATTCTTGGAGTCAAACTTCGAGGTGATAATCCACTATCAACTTAGTATAGTTTTCTCACTTCGCGATGAAACAACCAAGTGTCTTCAATATCATTCTATTCCACCGCTTTCGTGCTCGGCTCGTCATCCTCGCGATTTCACTCTTTTCCGCGTTTTTTGGGTTAGCTACGCCCTATTTCCAAAAACTTTTCATCGACAGCTTCTCAGAACAAAAAACAATTCTCCCGAGCCTAGCTCACTACGAGCAATCACCGCTGTTCTTAATCATCATCGCGTTCTTTTGTTTGGTGTTCGCGCAGGGACTCAACTTGCTTGCGAACTATTTGGGGAACAAAGAAGCAATTAAAGCCCAGAAGAAAATTGGCGAATTACTTTATGAGAAGATGCTCAGCCTCAAACGCGATAGCAAGCACGCGCGCCCGGTGGGCGAAACGGTTTCAATATTTGCAACTGAAGTTCCGGGTGCAACAATT
>JAYSYM010000555.1:0-3371 GCA_043727635.1 Bdellovibrionales bacterium
ACACGCACGGCCCATTGCAAAGTGAATTGGTAGGTGAGTGTGCGAGAAAGTTCGATCAAGCCAGACTTAGATTTCACTGGTGCATCAGCTTGCGCCCACTGAAGCGTTTCAACTTCATCGTTTTTCGCAAACAACGTTGATACGATTTTGTAGATCGCAAATCCGATCAACATTATGGCTGCGTAAAGTTTTAAATCGCTTCCCATTTTTACCTTTTGTGTGTTGAGAATGAACTCATGCACACGCTTGTTCTCGCATCTCAATCTCCTCGCCGACGTGACTTGCTTAAGAAAGCCGGTTTCGAGTTTGAGGTTGCTTCAGTAGAAATATCGGAAATTCCTAAGGAAAACCTGAGCTTGCGGGCCCAAATAGAGGATTTAGCCCAGCAAAAGGCCCAGGCCTTAGTCGAGTCACCTAAGTTACCGAAAACACCGAATATTTTGCTTTTGTCTGCAGACACTGTCGTAGTCATCGACGACCAGATCTTAAACAAGCCTCGTGATCTGTCAGAATCCGAGTCACATATCAGACTTTTGTCTGGGCGGACTCACCAGGTAATCACGGGCGTTTGTCTATGGGACTTAGGTGCTGACAAAAAAGTAGTCACTCACGAAATTGCCGAAGTAACGTTTCGAAAATTGCCCGACGATGAAATTCACGCGTATGTTCAATCACGCGATGGAATGGACAAAGCTGGCGCATACGGAATTCAAAGCGTGGGAGCGACATTCATTTCAAATCTGAAAGGTTCGCTCGAAAACGTAATGGGCTTACCGGTTGCACTTGTTGAAAGGTTGATTGAAGAAAATGGCTGGAAAATCAGTCGCAGAAAATCTTAAAACAATTCGCGAGAGAATCTCGGCCGCAGCTATCAAGGCGGGTCGTGACCCTTCGCAAATTCACCTCGTCGCAGTTTCAAAAACGAAACCGCTCGAGTTAATCGCCGAGGCGTCAGCCGCAGGACAAAAAATCTTCGCTGAGAACTATGCGCAGGAACTTTTGCAGAAAGCCGAATCAAGAACCGATTTGGAATGGCACTTCATCGGCCGACTGCAAAGTAACAAGATCAAACAAATAGTCGGAATCGCTTCGTTGATTCACTCGATCGACCGAGCAAAAATCGCAGCAGAAGTCTCCGGCGTTTCTCTGAGAAAAGAAATCGTTCAAGACATTTTGCTTCAGGTTCATCTCGGCGATGAGGCAACAAAGGGCGGCGCTAAAATTGACGATCTCGATGATTTTTTGAAAGAAGTTTTACTAATGCCTGGAGTAAGAGTGAGGGGCTTGATGTCGCTTCCGCCATTGGCTGAGCAAGAAGAAGTCGCTCGCGGCTATTTCTCCCAGGTAAATTCAGCTTTCTTGAAGCTCAAAAACAAGATCACCGACCCTTCAATTCGAGAGACTTTTGACATCCTTTCGATCGGGACTAGCTCTGACTTCGAATGGGCAATTTTAGAAGGCGCCACGCACGTTCGAGTGGGCACGGCAATTTTCGGCGAGCGGTCGTAGACACCAAGCCAGATCTATGAATTAATTGACCCATGATGAAGAATCGCAAAGTCGGATTCATTGGCGCAGGGAACATGGCTCAGACCATGATTAAAGCGCTTATCGACTCCGGCACTCTCACTCCTAATCAAATTTTCGTAACGAATCGCTCAAGCAATAAATCTCAAAAGTTGCAAGAGGCGTACGGTATTCAGCCGCTCACAACCAATGAAGCTCTTATTGAAAAATGTGACACAGTTGTAATCGCTGTTAAACCACAAGACTTAACTGAAGCACTCGAGCCAATCGCTACTTCATTTCACGACGGACATTTAGTGATGTCATTAGCTGCGGGTTACACTCTCGCATCTTTGAAAAAACTTTTACCTGAGGTAAAAAGTTTGGCTCGCGTAATGCCAAACACTCCATCAAGCATTCAGCGCGGCGTAATTGGTTATTGCATGGCTGCGAACTCTGAAGCTTTGTACGGAGTCGTCGAAGATTTTTTAAAGCCAATGGGTTACGTAGTGAAATTGCCTGAGGGCGAACAATTCGAAGCACTCACTGTATCTGCCGCGAGCGGAACCGGATTTATTTTAGAACTCATGGAGTACTGGCAGGATTGGATCATCGAGCACGGCATTGAGCCCGTGACTGCGCGAAAGATGGTCGTTGAGACTTTCATGGGTGCTGCGATGATCGCAGAGAAGCAGCTGATTCCATTTATGGAACTACAAGAGAAGGTCGTTTCTAAAAAGGGAGTAACGGCTGCGGGTCTTCAATCAATGCGCGATCTCGAAGTTGAACGCGCTCTGCGATACTCGTTTGAAAAGGCAGCCTTGCGCGACCAAGAGATCAGCCGCACATCAGCGAAATCTTAAACCAAAATGTAGTGCAGGAACATACTCACTAGAGACAGAACGATCGAACCTACGATCGCCGATAGCCATGATCTGATTGCAAAGCCTGGCAAGATTGCCGCACAGATTTTCAAAACGGCCGCATTCACGACAAACAGAAATAAACCAAAAGTAATAATCGTGATGGGAAGCGTGAGGAAGACGAGTATCGGCCAGATCAATGCGTTTGCTAATCCGATGACTAGAGCTGCGAGAAGAGCGGAAAGGTAGCCGCGAACTTCAAAACCACCAACAATCTTTGAAGTTAAGAGAACCGCAAAGCCCGAAACCAGCCAACTTAAAATAAAATGCGTCGAATTTGTTTCCATCATTAGAACCTAGCAGTTACGGCCAAGGTGTCAAATAACAACACCTTTAAAGTTTTCCGCCAAGCAAGTCATGGCCACGAAGGGCGTGTTCAAAGTACAACTGAATAGTATTCTCAGATGCGCTCAAAGAATTTCTGCGAAGGTCGATTGAGTCTTGCACGAAGTTGCACGCGCGTAAGCCTGGGCACTTAAGCATTGTGCCAATACGATAAGGGAGGCTAAAGACTCCTTGGCTTTGTTCGCGGCGAACTTTACTCAAGCAGACGTCTTGAGCTGCTCTGTCTGAGTAGCTCGCGCAAAGTGAGTGTTGCAGCATTTCTTTGAATGCTTGCTTGTTAACTAGAGCAGTTTTTCGGGGGAGTGGAGTAATTGCAGTTAGAATTCCTTCGGCCCAGGCTTTTTCGCAACGTGCATCTGCAATTGAAGCATCACAAATTACTTTTCTGAACGGGAGCCATGCTGCTTGCGAAGATTTGTGTGCTTGGAAGTGATAAGGTGCAGCTTCCGGCATAAGAGTTAAACAAACTCCCGATGGACAATCAGTTCGGCTTGCAACTCCATTATCGCTTACAAAAGACCAACCGTCTTGTGAAGTCACTCGATCTTGTGGAAGTTCGCGATGAAGAAGTTCGTAGCCGCCGCTTTTAGCTAAGAA
>JAYSYM010000556.1:0-3366 GCA_043727635.1 Bdellovibrionales bacterium
ACCAAGAACGATATCTTGAGATGGGTTGATGATTGGTTTTCCGGAAGCTGGGCTTAGGATGTTGTTAGTCGACATCATAAGAACGCGAGCTTCAACTTGCGCTTCTACTGAAAGTGGTACGTGGACAGCCATCTGATCGCCGTCGAAATCGGCATTGAACGCCGTACAAACGAGCGGATGCAATTGGATCGCTTTACCTTCGTGAAGAACTGGTTCGAAAGCTTGGATACCAAGTCTGTGAAGAGTAGGCGCACGGTTTAGTAAAACCGGGTGCTCTTTCACTACGTCAGCTAAAATATCCCAAACTTCTACTGTCTCTTGCTCAACGAGTTTCTTCGCTTGCTTAATAGTAGTAGAAAGACCGCGCTCTTCGAGTTTGTTGTAAACAAACGGCTTAAAGAGTTCGAGTGCCATCTTTTTAGGGATACCGCACTGGTGAAGTTTTAGTGTTGGACCAACAACGATCACCGAACGACCAGAGTAATCTACGCGCTTACCAAGTAAGTTCTGACGGAAACGACCCTGTTTACCTTTTAGCATGTCTGAAAGTGAACGAAGTGGACGCTTGTTTGGACCAGTGAAAGTCTTACCGCGACGACCGTTATCTAAAAGCGCATCAACTGCTTCTTGAAGCATGCGCTTCTCGTTACGGATGATGATGTCTGGAGCGTTAAGCTCCTGGAGGCGCTTCAAACGGTTGTTACGGTTGATTACGCGGCGATAAAGATCGTTAAGATCTGAAGTCGCGAATCGGCCACCATCGAGTGGAACGAGCGGACGCAAATCAGGTGGGATCACCGGAAGTGCTTCGAGCATCATCCACTCTGGCTTGTTGATTGAGTCTTTGAAAGCCTCAACAACTTTTAAGCGCTTAGTGAGTTTTTTAATTTGTGCTTCTGATTTTGTATCTTTGAGCTCCAAACGAAGCTTTTTAGATAAGTATTCAGAATCAATCTTACGAAGAAGATCACGAACAGCTTCGCCACCCATTCCGGCTTTGAAGTTTGGTCCGTTCTCGTTCAAAGCATTTTGATATGCTTCTTCGCCAAGAACTTGGCCTTCTTCTAAAGCTGTCTCAAGTGGATCGATAACTACGTAAGCTTCGCAATAAAGAACTTTCTCAACGTCTTTCAATGAAAGGTTAAGAAGGTTACCGATACGGCTTGGTAGAGAACGTAAGAACCAGATGTGAGCTACTGGAGTAGCAAGCTCAATGTGGCCAAGGCGTTCACGACGAACTTTAGATTGGGTAACTTCAACACCGCACTTCTCGCAGATGACTCCGCGATACTTCATGCGCTTGTACTTACCGCAAAGGCATTCGTAATCTTTAATTGGTCCGAAAATTTTAGCGCAGAAAAGACCGTCGCGTTCTGGCTTGAACGTACGATAGTTAATTGTTTCTGGCTTCTTCACTTCACCAAAAGACCAGCCACGAATCATTTCTGGAGACGCGAGAGATACGCGTACAGCATCAAATGAAAGTGGATCTTTTGGCTTATCAAAAAAGTTTAATAAATCTTTCAAGGTTTAACCCCTATTGTTTCAAAGCAAATTTCGTTAACTTACTACTTCCAACTCAACAAAGAACACTGCTGTCCTTTGCGTTTTGCCATTCAGCTATTGCTGAATGTCATCCGGCGGCATTTTATCCGTAAGGATGTCTGACTCAATCAACTCAATGTTAAGTGCCAAGCTCTGAAGCTCCTTCACCAATACGTTGAACGATTCTGGAAGACCCGGCTCAAGAACGTTTTCGCCCTTCACGATGCTTTCATACATACGTGTACGGCCGGCAACGTCATCTGACTTAACAGTGAGGAACTCTTGTAGAGAGTAAGCTGCACCGTAAGCTTCGATCGCCCAAACTTCCATCTCTCCCAGACGCTGACCACCGAACTGTGCTTTACCGCCAAGTGGTTGCTGAGAAACGAGTGAGTAAGGCCCGATAGACCGTGCGTGAATCTTTTCTTCAACCAAATGGTGAAGCTTAAGCATGTACATCACGCCAACAGTGACCGGGTTCTCGAACGGCTCACCAGAGCGTCCGTCGAACAAGATCATCTGACCGTTATCAGGAACTTGTGCTCGGTTGAGTAAGTCTTTTACGTCAGTTTCACGAGCACCGTCGAACACTGGAGTACCCAAGTGAACACCGTGCTGCATGTAACGAAGCATTTTCTTTAGTGAAGCATCATCAGCGTTATCCACGACTGCGTTGACTTCATCGTCAGCGAAAGTTGCTTTAAGTGCTTTACGAGCTTCATCAGTTTGATATTTCTCTACGTGCACTTGAAGTTGTTCGCCCAAGTTCTTAGCTGCCCAACCCAAATGAACTTCGAGAATCTGTCCGATGTTCATACGAGAAGGTACGCCGAGTGGGTTTAGAACCATGTCAACCGGACGACCATCAGCAAGATAAGGCATGTCTTCCATAGGAAGAATTTTTGAAACCACACCCTTGTTACCGTGTCGACCAGCGAACTTGTCACCGACTTGAAGCTTACGTTTAATCGCAACGTAAACTTTTACCATTTTGATTACGCCAGGAGGAAGTTCGTCACCTTTTTTGAGGCGATCGAATTTCTCGCTGAATACCATTTTCACTGCATCAAGTTGGTTACGAGCACCATCAATTGTGCGGCTAACTTGGTATTCAAGATCACTCTCTAACGGAACGTAATTGAGTAGTTCGAATGGAATCGACTCAAGATCCGCAGCTGTGATCGACTGACCTTTTTGTAATAACTTTTGTGATCCATCTTCACTTAGAAGAACGCCAGTAGTTGTTTTTCCTACGAGCAACGTCTTAAGTTTTTGAAGTGCGTTGTTTCGGATAACGTTTTGTTCAACGAGCAAATCTTTTTCAAGCTTGCGACGTTTGTCGTCGATAATCGCTTGTAAGCGCTCGTCACGATCTGCACCTTCGCGGCTATAAACTTGCGCGTCGATAACAGTACCAGAAACGCCAGATGGAACACGGAGTGAAGTATCGCGAACGTCGCCGGCTTTTTCACCGAAGATCGCGCGAAGAAGTTTTTCTTCAGGTGAAAGCTGAGTTTCACCTTTTGGAGTTACTTTACCCACTAAGATATTGCCCGGCTTCACTTCGGCACCGATGCGAATAATACCGCTAGAGTCGAGGTCACTTAGAGCCTCTTCGCCAACGTTTGCGATATCTCGTGAGATTTCTTCTTTTCCGAGCTTCGTATCTCGAGCCACGCACTCAAACTCTTCAATGTGAATTGAAGTGTAAGTGTCTTCTTTAATTAGGCGCTCAGAGATCAAGATCGAATCCTCGAAGTTGTACCCTTGCCATGGAGTGAACGCGACCAAGATGTTCTGGCCAAGCGCTAACTCGCCTAA
>JAYSYM010000557.1:0-3355 GCA_043727635.1 Bdellovibrionales bacterium
GTTAACGAGCCTTCGATTTTCAAACCGGCCAAGCTTTTGATGTCCTTGATAGCAAGCGGATACGCTTCGTAACCGATATCAAAACCGGTTTCATACGCAATTGAACCTTGGCTCTTGCCCTTTGAATTTGGCATCGAGAGGTCGGCGATGTAAGACACCGCGGTCTTATCAATTTTAACAGTGCCGACAGCATTGAGGCTATCAACGGCAACGATCGGCTTTACGCTATTCAATTTAGATTTCAATAAAATATTCTTCGCATTAAAATTTCCATCGCAGCTAACCAGCAGTTCAGGCTTTATCTCGCCCGCGCAAGTTAGATTTCCGGTGCCCTCAAACCAAACGGGAATCGTGCCAACGCTTAAATGCTTTAAAAGCTCGTGTGCTTGAAGTGAATTTACTTGCAAGACACCTTTGATCGGACTTCGTTCGCCGAATGTGTATTCAAGGTCGGTCACTTTCATCTGAGCCCCGCTATTTGAAGCATCGATGTGCTTAGCTTTAATAGTGGTTCCTGAAATCTCGCCGATCGTTGCGACAGTTCCAATAAAAAATTTATCTACTTTCAAATCCTGTGCTTTGACACTGAATTCAGCGAGTCGGTCCTTTAGTGAGAACTGCTTCACGTTAAGTTCTATGTCGGCAGTTCCCTTGAGCAATGGCATCTTCAAGTCGGGAACGCTCTTGATGAGCCAGTTTCGCATTGATTCCAAAGCGAGGTGTCCTCGCGCTTGCAGGTCACCTATTTCAAATTTCAGCGCTTCGGTTTCCCCTGACAGTCTTCCGGCTGCGATGAAGTAGCTCTGACCACGACGAATCTTCAGACGAGTGACGGTGATTGAGTCGGGCTCGAGTTGTGCTCGTGCCTCAGCTTCCAAAAGCACTAATGCCTGAGTATCTGCATCTCTGAATTGAACGCCGGAGGCAGTAATCTCGATCCCAATTCGATTGTTTCCGTTATCAAGAACAACTCCAAGATTCCGCAACTGGCCAGATGCTCGCGGTTTTTCGAGCGAGAGTGACAAATCAATTTTTTCTAAAACCAAATGACTGAGCGGGACTTTTTTAAGTTGAGCGAATAAACCATCAAGCGGTTTTTTATCATTTTTGTTTTTGGGAGCAGGAATTCGAACGTTTGCTTTAGAACCTGACAAAATGACTTCGTGTAAACGCAATTGACCTTGTAGCAAATAGAACCAGCTTATGCGCAACTTCACTTGATCAATGGCGAGCGGATCAAAGTACTCGGCTACTTCTGGCTTCGGAGTAATCTTAACTCTGTGAAGTGTAACACCGAGCGGGAACCAATCGATTTCGACTGACGAAGGGAGAATTCGTACTGGAAGCTCTTTGTTGCTGAACTGATCGATCCGCACAAGCGCCCAAGCTTTCGCTTTCGGAAGCTGAGTCTGGATGAGTACTCCAAGCAGGAAAAAAGTTCCCGCAACCAGAGCTAAAATGATCAGAAACTTCTTTCGGATCAGAAATCCCCTCCGGTCCACGCAATCAATAATGAATGCGCACTACGGTAGCCAGGCCGGATTTTCACGATGCTTTTTAGTAAATCAACAGCGAGCGAACCTTGGCCAAGTTCCCACAGGCAGATGCTTCGTGAGTAGATAGCGGCAAAGACCGAATCGGGTTGATCAGCAAATCGCTCTTCTAGGTAGTGGGTTTCTTCAAGCGCTTCGACAAACTTCCGCGACTTGATCATTAGTTCGAGTCGAAGCCACAACTCAGCTTCCTCGAGAGGTTGGCCAGATGATTCAAGGATCTCGATTGCTTCTAAGTGAAATTCCATGAAATGCAAGTGCAGGGCTAAGTCATAAGCTTGCTTTGGATGCTTTGAAAGCCGTTGTTTCGCGTCTGCAACCAAAACTGACTTCATTTCTTTTTGATCATCAGTGAGCCACGAAATTTTTTTGTTTAAGCTTTCGAGCAAGTCGCGCTCCACCGCACCTTGCGCGACAATTTCGTAAGCCCATCGCTCATCTGCTGATCGCTGATCTTCAGGCAAGCTCGCTTCGTTCGGGAACATGAGACGAAGCTCCGAAAGGGCCGCCGCTTCTTCACGATGCATTCGTTGAGAACGAAAATAATTTACTTTGTCTTTAATGAATTCGCGCTTTTGAACCATCTCTTGCGCAAGTTTTGCGATTCGATCAATGTTCTTCTTTTCAAACATCGGATCCCAGTGCACAGCACTTCCAACTAACAAAACGTCTTCGTAGGCATTTTGCTCAGTTACACCTTCTGCAAGTGCTCGTTTCTCTTCGCTCGTCAGGTCAACACCCGAAGCTTCGATTGCATTTGCGAATTCAGGCCAAGGCATTTGCTGTTTCGAAGTGAGGAGGCGAGTGAACTGAGTTGTGAGTTTTGAAGAGTCGCCAAGCTTCAATAGAAATCGCGAAGCCTCACGCTGTTCAATCGGAGATAAAAGATTTTTCTCCCAACGATCAGTAATTGCTTCAGCGACTTTTTCAAGACTACCTAGATCGCTGAATAAGTCATGAAGCTGCAGCTCAAGATGCAGGTCGTTTGGCGATTTGGACATCGCTATATTATCGATAATCTTAGGGAAAGTGTCGAGGCTAGGCCGAAGGCAATTCACGGATCCAGGTGTACAAGTTAACCCGTATTCATGGATCCCGGTAACGTCATACCAAACGTCTAGTTATTTATTCACGCGCTCGACGTAATCGCCAGTACGGGTATCAACTTTTAGCATGTCGCCTTCACCGATGTGCATTGGGACCTGGACCGTATGACCAGTCTCGAGAATCGCTGGCTTTGAGCCACCGCTAACAGTGTTGCCTTTATGGTTCGGATCAGTTTTCACAACTTTAAGAGTAACCGAGTTCGGGCAATCGACGCCGATTGGTTTGCCGTTGTAATTCATGATCACAACTTCCATATTTTCAGTTAAGAAGTTCTTCGCTTCGCCAACTTCTTCTTCGGTAATGCAAATTTGCTCAAAACTTTTTTGATTCATGAAATTGTAACCGCTCTCGTCTTTGTACAAGAACGTCATTTCACTAACCATGATGTCTGGTTCGCCGAATTTTTCGCCTTGTTTGAATGTGCGCTCTAAATTTGAGCCACTCAAAAGGTTTCTGAGTTTTGCGCGGGTAAACTGGTTACCTTTTCCGGGCTTAACATGCTGGAAATCGACAACAGCGTAAGGTTGATCGTCGACTAAAACTTTAAGGCCCTTTTTGAAATCAGATAATTGATACATTCAAACAACTTCCTTTTAAGTGAGGCTTGAAATTACCGGCTGCGATGTGAGTGGTCAACGATCGAGTCTGCGATCGTTTATACGCTGCAGGAGAGCTTCGAGAGTCTCTTTTTTCTC
>JAYSYM010000558.1:0-10109 GCA_043727635.1 Bdellovibrionales bacterium
TTGCATTTGTCTGCGCCCACGGGCTGTCCGGACCAAACATGTCCATCCATATTGTTAACTCTTCACGGAATTTATTTTGATCGGTTGTCGCGTAGCTCACAACAACTCGGTATTGATAATCAGCCGCTTTTTCTGCAACTGGATCTAAACCAATTAACTGCTTAAATAAGTAGTTCGCAGCAGTTTTATTACCGATGTCAGCGTAAACGTAACCTAAACGCTCAACCATGGCCGTTGCGCGCTTTTCATCCGCTGACACATCGCTAAACCGCTGATAGGCACTTTTGTATTCACCAGTTTCTGCATAGAATGGAACATAGTCCTTAAGTGCCTCACTACCGAGACGAACGCGGTTAAGCGCTTGTCCACCTGCCACCGATTCAGCCGCTTCGTTTGGTCCACCACTCAAACGCACAACTCTCTCGAGAGTTTTCAATGCACCTTCGAGTCTGTTTAAGCGATATAAACACCAAGCACCTTTGTAAAGCGCAAACATGTTTAATCGGGCTTTTTTGCGGCTGATAACCTTCTGATAAGCATCTAAAGCTTTTTGCCACTGTTCATTGTCAAAATAAAATTCGCCGAGCGCAAAGTACGACTCGGTGACATAAGCACTATTCGGATGCTGCTTTACGAGACGCTGGTAATGCTCTTCACCTTTAGCCGTTTGGCCGAGCTCAAAATAGTTGTAGCCCAAGAAGAATAGCGCTTGATCGACTTTGTTATCTTTAGGGAAGTCCTTTAGAAACCACTCATAGAGTTCAATGGCCTTGCGATTGTAGTCGCGCGCGATGCGAGTATTCATCTCTGGCTTAATTTTACTCTTCTTATCTAAATAGTCTTTAATCTTCTGATCATAAACGGACTGCTCGCGAAACTCGATCAAGCGAGCCTTCTCAACGTATCGCTCAGCAAGACGCAACCAAATTTCGCCACGATTTACGCTCTTGCGATATTGCTGCGAAAGCTGGTAGAGCTTTTTGATTTCCATATCAAGAAGACGTTCGTATTCAGCTTCTTTCGAGTTACCAACATAAAATTCATTCGATCGTGGTGGTCGAACTCGACGTAAATCTTTTGGAACTGAGCTCTGCTGGAGCTCTTGCAAACCTTGCGATTTCGGAAGCTCTGTCTTTGATCGCGCAATATTTATTTCGCCCGCACTAGTAGCCGGACTCGGCTGAATATTCTTCGATTTAGGCGACGGATTTCTAGCCGATTTTTTCGATCGCTGACCGTGCGCCTGCGGCACCGCGACCATTACTGTCGCGATCACGATGACTGCCGTTTTTAGATGTCTACCCAACTGATGTTTATTCACAAGCTTGTACACCGACATAATGATAGTTTCCGATCTCGTCTAACCAGTATTCACCAGTGAAGGGCCAATATTCGTATCCGTTTTGTACGTAATAATCGCGCGAACTGTCTTCGTCGATTTTGTCACGAACCAGACCCTTGCCCGCGATCTCCTTCTTCACGACTTCCTTCTTACCGCTAATCATTTCAAAGCGGAGGAAGTTGCTTTGCTCAAACAAATCTCGGAGATCGTTCTGAACCAGGATCAAATGCCGACGGAATTGCTTTCCCGCGAGAACTCTCGTTGATTCAATACGCTTTTCAACAATCTTCTGCGTGTATTTGCCGATTCCAGATGTGCGCCAAGAAGTGGAAAGTGAATTGATCCGGCGCTTTTCATTCTCTAGCCGGCGGAGGTAATTCAAACTCTTTCGAACATCACCCTCTTTTTTAATGAAAGAAACAACTAAGTTCGGAAGACGTCCCGCTTGATTGGTATATGACTTTTTCAACCCAGTTTGTTGCTCTTCGTCTTTGCGAATAAGCTCTCTGAAGAAAGAAAGTGAATCGCGATTGTTCTGAAGTGCGGCACGAATCTGAACTTGCACCGGCTTATACTGGCGATCGAATAGATCTAAAACTTTCTCCATCTCATCATAGCGACAAATATAGAGATAAACGATTGCGCGAAGTAATAGAGATTCAGGCTGGTAGTGCTCATCATAGAACGCTGAGTGTAGCGAGTGGAAATTACTGAGTGCTGACCGGAAGCGTGCTCCGCGAAGCATTGCCCAGCTCGATTCAAACAAAGCATCGTGCCACTGTTCTGTGTCGCGAGGAATTGAGCGGTAAGCTTCAATCGAATCTCCCCAGCGTCCCATTTGATAGAGAACTCGGGCGCGACCAATCAAACCATTAACTCGGTTTCGATCCGTCACTGTTTGGCGCGAACCGGCGATTAATTGCTCGAAAGCACCTAATGCTTGCTCATTATTTTTTGACTCTGCGTGAGCAAGACCCTGGCTGTATTTTGCACGAAGACCGTAGGCAGAAGTCGGTCGCACTTTTCCGAACATGCGAACTGCTTCGCCGAATTCTTTGTCTGCGAGCTTCGATTCACCTAGCCGATAGTAAAGCATGTCTTTTTGTGACGCTGGAAAATCGTTCTCGTCAACTTTGCGAATCGCATAGCGAAGCATGACGTCACTTTCGAGAGCGTCAGCAGCTAAAGAAAGTTTACTAAGCGCAAGGCGAAGATACTTACTTCCGGTATTACGACCCTCTTGTCTTACTACATCGTAAAACACGAAAGCGGCCGCTTGGTTCAACTTCATTTCAAGAAGAGTCATACCGAGCACATACTTAACCTGCGCTGATTGATCAGCGAACATCGGGCTTCGACTCATTTGGAATAGCAATTTAGAAGCTTCTTCATATTGCTTGCTGTTAGCAAGAGCTAAAGCCTTCTTCATGTAACTTTGTTTTCGACTTGAAGCTGAAGTACTAGTCGATGATGGCGACTGTCTCGCTGCAGTTTTTGCTTTCGTATTCTGCTTACGAGCGCGCTGACGATTTGACTGCGCGTCGCCGACCAGAGGCAGAAGAAGTGTAAAACCGATAGCTACTAAGAGGCTACGTTTTGAATTTCTCATCGATAACTCGCTTCTGGGAAGAACCAGCTAACACCAGCTCCCAGAAATAAATTCTGGTAGCTAGAACTTGCTCTGCTTGTTCCAACTGTTGACGTTGCGCTGTACATGTTGAGCCCTAGATCCCATCGGAAAGTCATCGCTTTGGTTAACGCAAAGTTTTGTCCCGTTCCTAAATGAATCGTGGGTGATGAACCTTGCGAGTGTGAGGTACTTCCGCCACCCGCAGAAAAGTACATATCGAAGTGAATGATTCGTCTGTTTCGATAAGTCATCTTTCCGTAGACAGGTGACCATTTGAAATCAAGACCAAAATAACTCTTTGGCTGAACGAAGCTAGTAGTCGCAACGCTAGCCTTTCGAAGATCCTCGGTAGTACGTCGATCGCTGGAAATCATTCCCATTGCTTGAAGCTCTACACCATAACGCTCGGTAAAGTAGTATGCCAGTCGACCGTCAGCTCCGATTGTTGTGAAGAATGCGTCGTTAAGGATTGTATTCGCCGCGATGTAAGCTTCGAATCGGCCAGTGTGTGGTAGATATCGTTTTTGAATCATCGCTACATCAGCGAAGGGTGCTAACTTCGCAAGATCCGAAAGCTCTTTCACTTGCAAGTCTGCGGGCTTAGCTTCTTGTTGCTGCTCTTCGGCGCGATCCTCAGCTTGATCAGCTTGTTTTTGCTGATCGCTAAAGAGGCTTTCCATTTCCTCGCCTAAGCCTGAATCAGAACTGCTACCGTCGCCAAGCTCTTGCGCAAACGATGTTGCAGGCAGAGTCACTAAGGTTGCTAAAATCAAAAGAAGATTTCTCATGTTGTTACCTTTATGAATTCGGAATCAAGTAAACTGCACCGATAGAAAGCATTGAATCTGTAAAGATTCGTTTTTCATATGCTGAACTAGAAACTTCACCAGAAGACCCAGTTGTTGGAAATGATCCCACAACGTTCGGTCCTTGATAGATCAACATTCTCAAATCAAATCTCAATGCAAAATTTGGAGTGAAGTGAAACTTCTGTCCAAAGCCCAATCCCACCAGTGGTTGGATTGAATCACCAATCATGAAACCGCCCACACCACCGAGAAGGTAAGTGCTGAGGTTCATGATGTAGTTTTTAGTAAGACTAAGCTTTCCGTAGAATGCTGTGTATTGATAGCTTGCGAGTGCCAAATACTTTGGATCTGGAGCGTTCTCTAGGCGAGGGTTCGCTATATTATTTGGAGGTCCCGAAACTTCCTGATTAATCTGCGCAACATATCGAGTGTTTCCGCCCATGAAGTAAGTGCCGTACACATTGATCGCTTGTTCTTCATCAAGGTGATAGCTAACTTCACCGCCCACGCTGAATGGGCTTGCAAAAGGTTCGTTGAGCGCCATTCCACCCATGAATCCGACTTCAAAGCGCTTTGCTGTCTGCACAGTTCTGTTTTTAACGCTCATCGGATTATCAAAAACCGGAAGAACTGACTCAGTCGCGAGCTCTTCTTCTGGAAATCGAATCGTTTCCGAAGCCTTCGCGGAACCGTTCAGGAGCAGCGTTGCAACTGCCGTTATTAACAAGTTGAGTTTACGAGATGTCTTCATGAGTTGACTGCCTTCCGTGCTATCAATTGCGAAGAAGAATAACTTCCGTGGTCTAGTATAAACTGAGCAAATTCAGCGAGAGCGCCGTCGCCGCCTTCACTTCCGGTCACATGCTCGACTGAGGTCCTAACTTCTTGCGGCGCATTTGGGACTGAAACTGCCATTCCAAAATTATTTTTTAATACAAAGGTAGCCGATTGAATGAAAACGCAATCTTCTAGGGTGACTCCGAATGATGAAAGTACCTGAGAAAACTCAGGATTACTCCCCGTCGTTTTCACAAAGTGTTTCACACCGAGCTGTCCAAAATGTTCTGTTATTTCTTTTTCATCCGCTGGAGTTTGAGAATCGTAAACGACTGCAAAGCCATAGCCACTCTTGAGAAGACGGCGAATTGCCATCGAATCGCGAACGCTAAACTTCCGCTGGTGAGACCCGAGTTGATTAAGCCAAGTTTTTCCATCAGTCAAAACGCCATCGACTTGTGCGACGATGCATTTGATCTGACTCAAGTTTTTCCGATTTATCATTCACCGATATTGTGTCAGTGACCTGCCACGTCCGCAAGTCGGCGTGCCAACCAGCCGCGACCTTAGTAGGTGGTCCTGCTCACTATCGGATTTTTGCGCGCAACAAATCTTGTAAATGCAAGATTCCCACTGGCTGATTGGGTTGATTTGAATCTTTTCGAACTACAAACAATGTCTGAATGCGAAATTGCTCCATCATGAACAACGCTTTTTCAGCGAGCTCTTGAGCATCAACTGTTTTTGGATTCTTTGATAACAAGTCCTGCGCCTTTTCATCGAGCGGATTGTGACTCTTCTCAAGTCGGCGACGAATATCACCATCAGTGATGATGCCAATTAAGTTATTTCCGGAATCAATCACTCCAGCAACGCCGCGAACTTCTTTTTGCGTCATCAACGCAAGAACGTCACGCATTCCAGTTTCAGGCCTAACAACAGCAAGGGACTCTCCGCCGTGCATAACGTCTTCAACGCGAGTCAAAAGACGTCGACCGAGAGCTCCACCCGGATGAAATTCTGCAAAATCTTCTTCTTTAAAACCGCGTCGCTTCAATAGCGCCATTGCGAGGGCGTCACCAAGGGCAAGAGTACAAGTCGAAGATGCCGTGGGAGCTAACCCGAGCGGACAAGCCTCCTCTTTTACGCCCACATCCAAAACTACTGACGCAGCTTTTGCGAGAGAACTTTGAAGTTTTGCTGTCATAGCGATGAGCTTGATACCTTTTCGCACAGAGTAACGAAGTAGATCTTGAAGTTCTTGTGCCTCGCCACCGTAACTAATTCCGATTAAGACATCTTTCGTTTCAACAACACCAAGATCTCCGTGCGAAGCTTCTGCCGGATGCATGAAGACCGCAGGTGTACCGGTTGAACTTAGAGTCGAAGCAATTTTGCGAGCGATGTGGCCTGACTTACCAATTCCGGTAACGATCACTTTGCCTTTGCACTCGACGAGAATATCTAAAGCCTGACTGAAGAGGCCATCTAAACGATCCCGAAGCGCCATGATGGCATTGGCTTCGATTCCTAAAACTCTCTGTGCTTCGGTGATGTCGCTGCTGCTCACTGGATTACTTTTCTTTTTGGACGAGTTTTCGATTCACTCCGCGCTAATAGCCCTCGGCGAATCGATTTCGGTTGGTTCATTTTTTGGCGCGCCTTCTTATCTCGATGATTGCGTTTATGCTCGAGCGCTGATTCAACGAAACTGGTGAAGAGCGGATGTGGCTTCAGGGGTTTTGACTTAAACTCTGGGTGGAATTGTACGCCGACGAACCATGGATGATCTTTGAGCTCGATAATTTCAACTAAGTCGCGCTCCTCACAAATTCCAGCCAAAGCCATTCCGCGCTTTTCAAAAAGCGGACGATACTTGTTATTGAACTCGTAGCGATGGCGAT
Organism: Bdellovibrionales bacterium; assembly: GCA_043727635.1. Lineage (GTDB taxonomy): Bacteria > Bdellovibrionota > Bdellovibrionia > Bdellovibrionales > JAMPXM01 > JAYSYM01. Next base: position 6,463 of record JAYSYM010000558.1, read on the forward strand.
GGCGTTCTTGAATGTGAGTCGTGCCGTAAATTTTTTCGGTGCGCGAACCTTTTTTGAGAGTGCACGGGTAGGTGCCAAGTCTCATGGTTCCACCTTTGTCGTGGATCGAACGTTGCTCTTCCATGAAATCAATTACATAAGACCGCGGGCCTTTTTTTCCAGTGCCGCGCCCTCCGCCACCAACAAATTCTCGGCTGGTCGCATCTTTGATTCCGCAAACATGACGAGCAAATTCAATGGCAGCGAGCTGCATACCGAAACAAATTCCAAAATAAGGAATTCGATTTTCTCGAGCATATCGGATGGCTACGATCTTACCTTCAGCGCCGCGCTCACCGAAGCCGCCCGGAACTAAAATCGCATCAACATCTGCAAGAGCTTGAGCAACGTTTTCTTTAGTCAATGTCTCTGAGTCGACGTAAGCTATCTCAACTTTTGTGTTGTTGGCAATTCCACCATGAACAATCGATTCATTGAGGGATTTATAGCTTTCTTTTAAATCGACATACTTACCAACGATTCCAATTGAAACCGTTCGAGCTGGATTCTTAAGAACCTGCACCATTGTTTTCCAGCCAGAAAGATCTGGCTCCTCACTCTCAACACCCAAACGTTCGACAACTTGGCCATCGAAGTTTTCGTTGTGGAGCATGAGAGGCACCTCATAAATCGAAGTACAATCGTAAGCACCAATTACATTTTCGGTGCGAACAGAGCAAAACAAACCGATTTTAGATTTTAATTCGGGAGTAAGTGGCCGCTCGCTTCGACAAATCAAAAAGTCCGGCTGAACACCAATTTCTCGAAGTTTGTTTACTGAGTGCTGAGTCGGTTTTGATTTTAACTCACCCGCCGCAGCGATATATGGAACGTAAGTGACATGCACAAAAATGGAGTTTTCGTGTCCAACATCTACTCGCATCTGACGAATTGATTCCATGAACGGCAGACTCTCGATGTCACCCACAGTTCCACCGATTTCAATGATCGCTACTTCTGATCCCTGAGCAGCATCAAAAATTTTCGATTTAATTTCGTCAGTAATGTGCGGAATCACTTGAACTGTTCCGCCAAGGTAGTCACCGCGGCGCTCACGAGAAATTACATTCTCATAAACCTGGCCAGTGGTAACGCTGTTTGCTTTGTGAAGAGTAGCATTCGTAAATCGCTCGTAGTGACCAAGATCTAAATCTGTTTCAGCCCCATCGTCAGTGACATAAACTTCGCCGTGCTGAAGTGGCGACATTGTGCCCGGATCAACGTTCAAGTAAGGATCAAGCTTCATCAAACTTACTTTTAGGCCGCGCGCTTCGAGTAATGTCCCGAGACTAGCTGCAGTTAAACCTTTACCAATTGATGAAACCACTCCACCAGTTACAAAAATAAATTTCTGAACCAGCGCTGGATCCTGCTTCAACTTCGACTTTACTTTTACTTTTGTTTTTTTACTCGGCTTGCGCTTCATGATGACGTCCTTATCATTGCTTCGATTTTGGCAACATCTTCGGGAGTATCCACTCCCCAACTCTCGTGCTCGGTTCGCACCACTTTAATTCGCGCACCCAAATAGAGGGCACGAAGCTGTTCAAGGCTTTCCAGTATTTCAACACCAACGGGTTTTTGAGCACAGAACTTTTCTAAAAAACTTTTGCGGTAGGCGTATAACCCAACGTGCTTCAAAACAGTTTGAGAGATATCGTGAAGCCCCGTGCCATCAGCCCAATTCTGACGAGAAAAGGGGATGGGAAACCTGCTAAAATAGATGGCCTCGTGGCGCGAGTTCAGAACGATTTTTGCTGTGTTGGGCGAAAGCAAGGCTTCTTCATCGAGAGGCCGACCTAGCGTCGCCATTTCTAACTCGCGATCATCGATCAGCGGCTGCACCAAAGCATCTAAGAGTTCGCCACGAAGTAGCGGTTCGTCGCCTTGAATGTTCACTACAATTTCAGCCGAAGTTCCCTTCACTGCCTGCCAAACCCGATCAGATCCAGTCGGAAGCTCTGGATCAGTCATCGCAACTTTCACACCCAAAGTTTTTGCGAGCTGAGCAATTCGATCATCATCGGTCGCCACCCAAACTTCGCTGAGCTTCTTACTCGTCTTTGCAGCTTCGACCACCCATTGTAGAAGTGGCTTACCTGCAACAAGCTTTAACGGCTTACCAGGAAATCTTGTCGAACCGAATCTAGCAGGAATAACACCTATAATATCCATAGCTGCCCTCTTGATCGCAAAACCGCGATCCAAACTCCTAAAGCAAAACTCGACAAGAAAAACATCACAGCAAGTGTTGCCGCAAACCCAGCTCGGAACGGTGATGAACGAGGTTCAGGCTGAAGCCAAATATAAAACGTCAAAGCAGCAGTCATGATGTAACAAGAAACAAAGAACCAAGAGCTCGCACTCATCAGTTAGTTTCCTTGCCACCTTTGTGTGGCTCGAGAAGAGTTCTAAACATCTGCTCTTCGAACTCTTTGAGTCCTTCTTTTTTGGAAGACGAAACTGCAACGACGTTCTCTAGCCCCGAAGTCGTCTTCATTTTCTTCACTCGCTGAAGACTCTCGCCACGAGACATCTTATCAGCCTTCGTGAGCACAACAACGATCGGAAGTTTTCTTGGCGCGATCCACGCCTTGAGGTCTTCTTCATCTTTGCTCCAGTCACGTCTGATATCCATGATGAGTAAAAGTCCGATCAAATTTGCACGAGCAGAAAGATAAGCTTCGATCATGGTTCTGAAACCCATGTGTTCGTCGCCACCGCGAGCTGACCATCCGTACCCGGGCATATCGACTAAGCGATAATCTTTTTGGACTTCGAAGAAATTGAGTAAGCGCGTTTTTCCGGGAGTAGAACTCACTTGCGCAAGTTTGCCAGAGCCTCCAAGTGCATTGATAAATGAAGACTTCCCGGCATTAGACCGACCCAAAAGGGCGATCTCGAGTTTTTCATCGGCGGGGCAACCGCTGAGGTCTGCTGCACTGGTAACAAAGCGAATTGGAATCACGATCTGTGTAATAGCACGAGGCAGAACGTTGTCCAACTCTCTCGTCCGCTTTACCGGAAATGCGATTGGAGCCTCCGTCTGAAATCGCCCTATCAGGCGTAAAATCGCTTTGGTTCAAAGAACGGAGGACTTCGCGCGGGCACGAACTTTGGAGTCCCTTCAAGTCCCACGCATAAAGGAGAATATATGGATACCCAACGCCTCGATCTTAATCAAAAAGTTCTGCCAATGGCCTACCTCATTCCACTATCGAAACCCCAATCCGGCTCATCGACGGGGCCAGTGAAAGTGACAGACTTTTTGAGTGTCGGCCGCGATGCCACCTGCCAGCTACAAGTCACTGATCAGTTTGTCTCGTCAAGACATGCTCGAGTCGAGCGAAAGCAAAATAGCTTTTGGCTTAAAGATCTTGGAAGCAGCAATGGAACGTTTTTGAACGACACTCGCGTGACCGAAGCAGCACTTAGCATTGGAGATAAGATTCGCATTGGTGAATCGACATTCATTTTTACCGAGTCCGCTGACTTCAACTCACAGTTGACTAGCAAAAACAGCGATTGGAACGAACACTTAAAAAGACTCTCAGCATTTGCTCGAACAGATTTTCCAGTTTTAATTTCTGGTCCGTCTGGAACAGGCA
>JAYSYM010000559.1:0-3338 GCA_043727635.1 Bdellovibrionales bacterium
CACTATGGTCCGATTCCGTATGCGGCTAACGAAACTCCGAACCTGCCTGGAATTCCTCGAGGCGCAAGCATGCGCTGGGCTGTGCTTGATCCATCGAACGAAATCAAATCATTGATACTAGTCAATCGCGCAAAGACTTTGAAGGAATGTCATGCGGCTCTAGAATACTACGGTACACCTGCGCAGAATTTTATTTGTGCAGATAATAAAAACAACATCGGCATTTTTCATAACGGCAATTTCCCGATCAGATGGCCGGGCCAGGGTCGGATGATTGGTGATGGCTCCGATCCACTCTATGACTGGAAGGGAACGATTCCGAAAGAGGAAATTCCTCACGTCATTAATCCGTCGCGCGGGTTTGTGAGTTCGGCGAACCAAAAACCGATCGATGAAAATTATCCGCACTACCTCGGCTTCAAGTGGGATGTGAGTTATCGCGGAGCGCGAATCAACGAATTACTGAAAGCGAAAACTAAGTTCTCTGTCGATGACTTTAAGACAATGCAAAAAGATGTCACGAGCGCTGTCGCGAAAAGTATCTTACCTACGCTTGTCACAAAACTCGAGGCGCTCGCGCTATCGGAAGACGACAAGGAAGTTCTTAAAACATTGAAGGCATGGGATCTTAAGCACACAAAAGAATCTGTTGGTGCTTCGATCTGGATGGCATTCTGGAAAGAGCTCGAAGCGGCAATTTGGAATGATAAATTTCCTGATCCTAAACTTTTCCAATACCCAAGTATTGAACAGACAATCCAGTTGATCCTCAATGAACCAAATTCGCAGTTCTTCGATCGACGAAACACGGGCGAAGTAGAAACTTTAGACTCAGCTGTCGCATCAAGTTTCCGATCTGCTCTCGCAGAACTTCGATCAAAGCTCGGCGCAGATCTTGACGATTGGACCTGGAGTGAGTTCCAGCCAACTAAAATGGAACACATTACAAAAATTCCAGGTCTCGGTAGCGGCACTCTAGATGTTGCCGGCCAGGCTCAATCACTTTTTGCAAATACAGGTAAGCACGGGCCCGACTGGAAAATGATCGTGCAATTAGGCGATGTTCCAAAAGCGCATTATATCTTTCCAGGCGGGCAGTCGGGCGATCCGACTTCTCATAATTACATGAATCTTTTGGACGACTGGGCTAACAGCGAACTTCATGAAATGAATTACTATTTGAATCCTGAAAAGACGAACGCAAACCTTACGAACACAATTGAGTTGAACTAATAATGGAAACTAAACTCGGTCACTCAATCAGTCACACAATGACTAGCTCAATAAACACCGCAATGAATAGAATTTCAAATCGCAGAATTCGAACTGCGATTTATGTTGTCGCATTCATGGCAATCGGCTTCGTTCTTCCGTGGTGGTCGATTTTATTGATCGCGGGATTTATCGGTTGGTTTGAGCAAGGCCTAATTCGAGCCGCGCTTGCAGCGCTCATCGCCTGCTTCATCGCCTGGTTTTTGCTGACTCTTGGGTTCGATGTAGCGAGTGGACTTAGAATTTCAACTCGCTTAGGCGGCTTAGTCGGACTTCCAATTCCAATAGTCGCGAGTATAGTTTCTGCGACATTGGGCGGAGTAGTAGCAGCACTGTTTGCTGCCACTACCAATCAATTACGAGTTGTTGCCAAAGAACTTACATCTTGAGGAAGAAGTGCTAGCGGATTCACTGGCTGGCGATTTTTTCGAATTTCGAAATGCAAGTGCACTCCACTTGCGCGACCGGTGCGCCCCATTCCGCCGATCAACTGACCTTGCTGGACAGTCTGTCCTTCTTTAACTGAAATCTTAGATAGGTGAGAGTAGAGCGTAGCCCATTCAGTGCCATGCTCAATAACTACGAGTTTACCGTAACCACGAAACCCGCTACCGGTGTAAACAACGACCCCGCGCTCCGCAGCTAAGATCGGCGTACCTTTCGAGCCCGCCAGATCAACTCCCCAATGAACCTTTTTTCCGACTTGAAAACCTTGCGTTAGGCGGGCGCGATCAACTGGCCAATCGAAATTCACTTCAGAATAAGCTGTGTCAGTGCGTCGAGCTGCACGCCAGGAAACTCCACCTGCCGGAGGTAGCTGTTGATATTCATCATACATCTCGTCAGGTTGCTTAAAATTTCCGACACCACTCCGATACGAGGTCCCACGATATGTTGAACACGCGATTAGGAGCGACATTCCAATGAAAATTAAAATTGAACGCGATATACGATTACTTACCATCAGCTAAGTTCTCCGATTAACTCTCCTGTCATTTTACCAGAAGATGATGAGTAAATCGGGAATCTTGTGCAAAGCTCCTGGACCTCGGCCCGTATTTTTTTGAGAGATGTCTCATTGGTATGATCTTTGATTACAGCGGTGATCCATTTACCAATTTGTTTCATTTCAGTTTCGCCCATGCCACGAGTCGTGAGAGCGGGAGTTCCGATGCGCACGCCACTTGTAACAAACGGTGAACGTTTCTCATTTGGAACTGTGTTTTTGTTAACAGTGATTCCAGCACGATCGAGAGCAATCTCGGCATCTTTGCCAGTCACATCGCGATTGCTGAGATCAAGTAACATTAAGTGATTGTCAGTTCCGCCGGTTACAAGGTCAAAACCCTCATTCATGAGTGCCGCAGCTAACGCTTTCGCATTTTTCACAACTTGCTGAGTATAAGTCTTAAAGCTTGGTTGAAGCGCTTCGAGAAACGCCACAGCTTTACCAGCAATCACGTGCTCGAGTGGTCCGCCTTGAATGCCCGGAAAGATTTTTGAATTAACTTTCTTGGCGTGCTCCTCTTTGCAAAGAATCAGTCCGCCCCGAGGACCACGTAAAGTTTTGTGAGTCGTGCTTGTAGTGAAATCAGCATAGGGAATTGGTGATTGATGAATTCCTGCAGCGACAAGACCTGCGAAGTGGGCCATGTCACACATCAAAATTGCACCAACCTGATCTGCAATGTCTCTGAATTTTGCAAAATCGAGCGAGCGGGGATAAGCGCTGTAGCCAGCGATAATCATTTTCGGCTTCTGTTTTTTTGCGGCGTCCAAGATTCGATCGTAATTGAGTAGGCTAGTCTCCGGATCAAGGCCGTAAGAAACTGCTTTAAATAAAAAACCGCTGAAGTTGACTGGTGATCCGTGAGTTAAGTGACCGCCGTGAGAAAGATCCATCCCCATGATTGTGTCGCCAGCATTTAAATTCGCCAAAAACACAGCCATGTTCGCCTGTGAGCCTGCATGAGGCTGAACGTTTGCATGCTCAGCTCCAAAAAGTTTTTTCGCGCGATCAATCGCTAGTTGCTCAATATGATCTACAAATTCACACCCGCCGTAAT
>JAYSYM010000560.1:0-3333 GCA_043727635.1 Bdellovibrionales bacterium
TGATTGGACTACGCCCGAAGGCGGCGGTGGGCCTCAGTACAAAGAAGTTTAGTCTATAAATTATATTTGGTGAGCGGCGAGGGATCGCTCACTACGAAAGGTAAAAAGGTATGCCAAAGTTTTTCGCCATGACCTCACGCGGTCTTCAAGATGTTCTCGAGCAAGAGCTCAAAGATTTAGGATTCACGAAAGTTTTAAAAGGCCAAGGGGGAGTGTTCTTCGACACTAACTGGGCTGGTTGTTATCGTGCGAACTTACGTTTGCGAACAGCAACTCGTGTGATTCTTCCGATCTTAGATTTTCCTGCGTACAATCCGGAAGAGCTTTACAACAATATAAAGAAACACGATTTCACTAAGTATATCGAGCAGTCGGGCACTGTTGCTGTTGAAAGTGCAGTTCGTGATTCTGAGATTTTTAGAGATTCGCGTTTCGTGTCTTTGAAAATTAAAGATGCAGTTGTTGATCAATTTAGAGAAAAATACGGCGAGCGACCCAACGTTGATTCGAAACAACCTGATCTTCCGCTTTTAGTTCGTTCGATTCGAAATCAATTCTCTGTCAGCTTAGATACTTCGGGTGGATCGCTCTTTAAGCGCGGTTACCGTGTAGCAATGGTCGATGCTCCAATCAAAGAGCACGTAGCTGCCGGTCTTTTAAAAATGACTGAGTGGAAGATGGATAAGCCGATCCTTGATCCTATGTGCGGATCAGGAACTTTCTTGATTGAAGCAGCTTTGATGGCGTTGAAGATTTCTCCGGGAACTTTGCGCAAGCATTTCGCTTTCAAAAAGTGGAAGGGCTTTCAGGTTGAAGAATTCGATAAAGAAGTTGATGAAGCGATTAACGAAGAAATCACTGAGCTTCCGTTTAAGTTTTACGGTTTCGATGTCTCGCATGACGCTATCAAAGCATCTCGGCAGAACATCGCGGCTGCCGGTCTCGAAGATTATATCGAAATTGCGCGTAGCCCGATTGAAACACTTAATCCGCCCGTCGCTGATGGCATAATGATAACGAATCCCCCTTATGGCGAACGATTGCTCGAGAAGAATGAGGCAATTGAAGTTTATAAGAACTTAGCGTTTCTTTTGAAGAGTAAGTTCAAGGGTTGGGATGCGTTTGTGCTTTCGGGAGATCCTGAGCTTTCGTCGGCAATGCGCTTGAAGGCGGAACGCAAATTTCCGGTTTATAACGGGCCGATTGAGTGTCGATTACTTAAGTACAACGTTTTCTAAGCGAGAGCTGACGCAAGTCTCAACCAAACGGTGGCGGGCACCTTTTGGTGATTACCATTTCTTCGGCGTAAATCCCGGAGGCAGGAAGAAGACGCCGTTCATGTACATGAGTTCGATGGTTTTGAGTGTTGTACTACGGAGGTCGCGGCCTTGTGGAGAGCCGTTGTCGAAGATGAAGCGGCCGCTGTCGCCGGCGGCCATGTAAGTGTGGCCAGGCGACTTTCCACTTTTGTTCATCACGACGGCGCCTGTGGGTGGGATGTAGATTTGTGGGTCCCACGGAATCCAGCCGGCTTTATTCAAATAATTCGAGAAATTTTCAACGAGTGCAGCGCCACCATGGTAGCTCAACAGGTTTTCTGACTTTTCATTGAAGTCGTCAAAGTGTAAATAGCCCGCGCGGCGGTAAGCTTGGCGAATTACTTCGGCCATGAACTCAGCGCACGGAACGTTTTGGAAGCCGTTGCGCGCAGCAGTTCCAAGAACTGCGACACTCCATGCACCGTTCATCGGTACAATACCATTATTTTCAAATTCGATTGATTGTTGGTTTGCAACTTCAGGGTCGATCATAAAAAAGGACTTATCGGTGTTGCGAGTGCGATCAGCCACTCGCTGAATCTCTTGCATGATCTTCGTCCACTTTTTCTTTTGGCTACCGCTCGTCTTAATTACCTTGTTCAAAGTTTGCGGCCAACGTTTGCTGATCGAAGCGGTGAAGCTCGTGTTGGGCTTGCCCTTTGTCTGATAGTTTTTTGTGTAGCCTTCAGTCGGTAAACCGGATTTGAGAGCGACAAATTCTAAACCAGTTTGAAGCTGATCAAGGATCACAGCGCTTAGATATAATCCACTTTTGAGAGAATTAAGTTTTGAAACTTGCGATGATGCTAAAGTACTTTTCACGATCAGGATTTTGCCGATGAAGCCAGTCGACGAGAAAACTTCTTGGCCTTTGTCGTTCTTGTACGGATTGTTGATCGGCTGGGCGTTGTCTTCAACACTCACCTCAGTCCCAGCGGGAAGTGTCGCAACCTTTTCGAGAACGTCCGCTTTCAGTGTTCGAACTGTCATGCTCGAAGTAAGAACGATTGACTGGTCGGCAGGTTGTGTTTGAGCAGAAGATTCATGAGAGAACGAAAGCGCACCAAATAGCGTGAAGAGTGCGAATGCGCTTCTTAAGTTTTGTCTCATCCCTCTATTTCAAGTCGAACACAGATGAGACGCAAACTTGAAGTTTAAGTCGCTCGATGAAGGTCTAGAAAGGCTTCAGTAGCCCAAGAGTTGCTGCAAGACCACCAAGTACCCAAACGAGTATAAAGATGTGTTTCGCAAACTGCGGCTTCTTGTAAATCAAAGTTGGCAGTCCGCCTAAGATGATCCAAATCACAAGTTTTGCCATCGCCCAGCCGGGCATTCCTTGAACTAATCCGAGCCGTGCAAGTAACCCGAAACCACCCACCAGCAGCAAAAAGAGAGCGCTGCCATGTATGATCGCGACAAATTTTCGAACAGCGAAAGATGCGCGGCTACCACCGGCAGCCATGTAGACGGACATTCCGCCGAGAGAGAGAAGTACTCCGAAAACAGCGATTAAGTGAAGAATGCGATAAAAAGTGTACGACATGGTTGCCTCCAGCATAGAGAAACGAAACAATCGGATATGACAGGAGTCCAACGTGAAGCGCAAGCAACAATCGCAAAGTAGCCCGGCAATTTTACATAAACTCGCTGTCGAAGCACGCCAAAACGCTTATGCGCCGTATTCAAAATTTAAGGTCGGTGCGGCTATTGTTACCGGCGATGGAACTGTGTTTACCGGAAGCAATGTTGAGAACGCGAGTTTTGGTGCGACAGTCTGTGCTGAACGAAATGCGATATTCAAAGCTGCGAATTCTGGCCATAGAAATATTGCGCAGATTTTAGTTGTTACTGATGCGAAAAAAGCTGCAGCACCGTGCGCGCTTTGTCTTCAAATTATGGCGGAGTTTTGCGAACCAGGTGCAGTGATCATGGTTGCAAACACAGAGAAAGTTCTCTTTAAGAAAACTTTCAAACAGTTGCTACCAATTCCATTCGGACCAAAAGAACTAAAAGG
>JAYSYM010000561.1:0-3331 GCA_043727635.1 Bdellovibrionales bacterium
CAACAACTTCGCATTTCTGATTCAGCGACTGTGGTGCTTAGCTATCACCGTCAAATTGATGTTGCTCGTGAGAAAGCTCTCGGTAACGAAAAAATCGGAACAACAGGGCGAGGCATTGGCCCTGCCTACGAAGATCGTGCTTCGCGAAAAGCGATTTTGTTCGGCGATCTTTTCGACACTTCAACACTTCGCCAAAAACTTGAAGTGTCTTTGAAAGAAAAAAACTTTTTACTCGAAAAGTACTACAACGAAAAGCCAGTTGAGATCGAGCCACTCTACAAGAGAATGCTTGAGCTCGCGGAACAACTTGCGATTTATCGCTGTAAAGATGCATCGCTCATGGTTCACAAAGCCCTTAAAGGTGGAAAGAAAGTTTTGTTTGAAGGAGCACAAGGCACCATGCTTGATCTTCTTCACGGAACTTATCCGTTCGTTACCAGCTCATCGACAATTTCTGGTTCAGCATGTATCGGTTCAGGCATTGGACCAAATGCAGTTCAAAAGATTGTCGGCATCACTAAGGCTTATGTTACCCGCGTTGGTTCGGGACCATTCCCGACCGAACTTGATAACGAACTTGGCGAACGTATTCGAAAAGAAGGCGCAGAATTCGGCGCAACTACTGGCCGCGCTCGACGCTGCGGTTGGTTGGACTTAGTTGCATTAAAATATGCGATTCGTGTGAACGGCATTACCAGTCTTGCTTTGATGAAGCTTGATGTCTTGAGCGGTCACGACAAAATTGATGTTTGTGTTGCGTACAAGTTAGATGGTCAGGAAATTAAAGATCTTCCGACTTCACCAAACGATCTCGCGCGTGTTGAGTGTGTTTACAAAACGCTCAACGGCTGGAGCGAAGACATCACTCAAGTTCGCAACATCCAAGACTTACCATCGGCTGCGCGTGATTACGTGCAGTTCATCGGCAACGAAGTTGCGACTCCGATCGATGTTGTTTCTGTCGGCCCTGGGCGCGAACAAACCTTGTGGATCAAACCACTGTTCACGTGAAGCAGTACCTGACTACCAAAAATCTGAACCGCTTATTCTACCTGCTGATGGCGGTTCTGGTTTTCGTTTCGATCAAGCACACAGCTAAACACGATCTCGACTTTCAAGTTTTCTATCGCACTGGTCAGCAATTCTTAGCTGGTAACTACGATTTCTATAATCTCGAGCGAGATCTCAATTGGACCTATCGCTACGGCCCACTCTTCCCGTTATTCATGGCGCCGTTTGCGTGGCTCGGTCGTTGGGAAGCCCAATTTGTTTTTGGAATCATCAACGCACTCGCATTTCCCCTTTCGTGGTTTTTGATGGAGCGGGTTCTCGCAGCTCGCATTGGAAACATCGTTCGTTCGCCTGTTGTTCGTATTCTCACTTTGTTTTTGGTGCTCGATTATGTGAATCGCAATGCGAACCAGGGAAACGTCAACGTCTTGATGTTTTTGAGCATGATGGCAGCAGTTGATTTAAGTGATCGCGGAAAATTTGTTTGGGCCGGCGTTGCAACTGGATTAGGTGCAATGGTCAAAGTTTATCCGGGAGCAGCAGCTCTTTATTTCTTGTGCGCAAGACGCTGGAGTGAATTTGCACTCTCAATCGTGTTCACTCTGCTTTTCACTTTCGGAATTCCGGCGCTTCTTTACGGACCGTCAACTCTTGTTTACCAGGTTGAGCAATGGGCGCTGATCCTTCAGGACCGAAGCTACTACCCGTTCTTTAAGTACATCAATCAATCGCCAGTAGCGGTGATGTGGCGGAGTGCTGATAATGAAATGCTCGGCAAATCGTTCCATATGATTTTTAATTTCATTGCGGCAATGTCTCTTGGGTATCTCGTCGCTCTCAGTATTAAGACGAAAGAAAACATCGAGCGCTATCGCTATCTTGATCTAACCATTTTGCTTTTGAGTCTTTGCATGCCGCTGTTCGTACTTACGTGTGTATTCACCGAGTATCACGTGATTGCGACTCCCGTGATCATGGTTGCTAATGCGCTCTTGCTCCACAGAATGCTCGATCGAAAGTGGCTTGCTGTTTATTGGGTTCGTTTCGCTTTGGTTCATCTTGCAGTACTTGCAATCCTTGGTCGCGAGCTCACGGTGCTGATCGGCTCGTACGGAAATCATTTATTCGGTCTCGTAGCACTTCTGCTCATGATAGGTTTTACACTTCTCGAAACTCAGGCTAAGGTGAAGCATGCCTAAAGCCATAAATAAAATCAGCTTGGTCATTCCAGCTTACAACGAAGAGCGCAGGCTTCCGGCTTCGCTCCAAAAGATGCTCGTGCATTTTCAAAATGTTCCGTATGACCTCGAAGTTTTAGCAATGATTGAAAAGTCGAAAGACAAAACTGTTGAAGCGTCAAAAGCAGCAGTCAATCATGATCCTCGCTTTCAAGTGATCGACAATAAAGTTCAGCGCGGAAAAGGCTTTGCAGTTCGAAGTGGGATGGCGCGTGCGACCGGCGATTTGATTTTCTTTATGGATGCCGACCTCTCAACTCCACTCGATGAAATCGATACGTTCATCAAGCACTTCAATGACAACCCGTCTGTTGACGTAGCTATCGGAAGTCGTGAGCACTCTCGAAGTCTAATCGTTAAATCACAGCATCCTTTGCGCAAAAACATGGGACGGATTTTTAATAAGTTCGTTCAATTACTTGCTGGCGGAGGGATTACCGATACCCAGTGTGGATTCAAGGGCTTCAGGCGCCAAGCTTCCTACGAAATCTTTTCTCGCCAAAAACTCGATGGATTTGCATTCGATGTTGAGGTGCTCATGCTCGCAAGGCTTATGGGCTACAAGATCGATGTTTTGCCGGTAAAATGGGTCAATGATGAGGATTCGAAGGTGAGAATCGTTCGGGATTCGTTAAAAATGCTCCGCGATCTCATCAAAACTCGGTGGTTAGTCTCTCGATCTTTACGTGAAAATCCTCCAGTCCCACGCCTCAAATAGCTCGTCGATTGGGCAAAACGCTCTAGGGGCCCGGCACCTTTTTTCTACCCTCCCAATGTGGCTAAAATTCTTCTGGGCTTCCTTGACATAGAGGTCGAATTCCATGAAATTGGCGCTTCTGTTCTTTTTGGTGTGAGGCGCTAGCTCAGTTGGTAGAGCACATCCCTTTTAAGGATGGGGTCCATGGTTCAAGTCCATGGCGCCTCACCATTTTTTAGAACAGCGCTAATCTTCTAGGGTCCCCATCGTCTAGTGGCCTAGGACACCTCCCTTTCACGGAGGATACAGGAGTTCGAATCTCCTTGGGGACGCCAAATAAACAAAGCTCAGTCGATGACTGGGCTTTTTTTATTTGTTGTTCCCG
>JAYSYM010000562.1:0-3330 GCA_043727635.1 Bdellovibrionales bacterium
CTTTTGGTAGCGCCGACGCGTTATCAAATTAAGAGAGAGAGAATATGTCAGTGAAAACAGAGAATGGGTCGCTTCAAACCGTAACAACTGCTCAAGGCAAAAAAGTTCACTTTGTGAGCCTTGGTTGTCCGAAGAACTTAGTCGATAGCGAGATTATGCTCGGCCAACTTATGAAAGATGGGTATGAAGTTTCAGAAGCTGACGACGCCGACACGGTGGTAGTGAACACTTGCGGCTTCATTGATGCTGCTAAACAAGAATCAATCGAGAAGATTCTCGAGATGGCTCAGTTAAAGCAAGGCGGCAAGCTTAAGCAGCTCGTCGTGGCTGGATGCCTTACTCAGCGCTATAAAGATGAATTAGTCGAAGGTCTTCCGGAGGCCGACCTTTTTGTTGGCTCAGGTGAATTTCAGAACATCGCGACAATTTTGAAAAATCATAAAGAGGGTGACGTTCAGAAGAAATTCTTTAATCTTCCGACCTACCTTCAAGAAGAACACACTCCACGAGTTAACTCTGGTCCTGCTTACCGTGCTTATTTGAAGATTTCGGAAGGCTGCTTGAAGCGTTGTGCTTTCTGTGCGATTCCAAAAATTCGCGGCAATCTTCAGTCTCGAAAGCTTGGCGCTATCGTTAACGAGGCAAAACTTCTCGTTGCGAGCGGAGTTCGCGAAGTGAATGTCATTTCTCATGACTTCACAGACTTTGGTTTTGATTTACGTCGTAAAGATCCTAATGCGATCGAAAAGCCTGCTGCAGTCTTGCGCGCGCTTTCTGATATCGCTGGTCTTGATTGGATCCGAGTCCTTTATTTATATCCAGATGGAATCGATGACGAAGTGATCGAGCTTATAAAGACTCGAAAGAACTTAGTTAAGTACTTCGACATGCCTTTGCAACATGTGAGCAATACGGTGCTTAAGCGTATGAACCGCCACATGACTCGCGAAGTGATTGAAGAAACTCTTCGTAAGATCAGAGCCGAGATTCCAGAAGCGGTAATCCGAACGCAATTTATCGTCGGTTTCCCTGGGGAGACTGAAGAAGACTTCCAACAACTGCTGGCTTTCGTCGAGGAACAACAGTTCGACCGCGTTGGTTGCTTCATGTATTCGCCTGAAGATAATACTGCTGGTGGCAAAATGACTGATCAGATTGATCAGGAAATTAAACAGCGTCGTCATGATGAGTTGATGGAACTACAAATGGAAATCAGCCGCGAAAAACATCGCGCGTTCATCGGCAAAGAGATCGATGTACTTGTTGAAGGTTTCTCTGAGGAAACAGAGCTGCTTCTTCAAGGGAGAATGTCGCAACAAGCACCTGAGATTGATGGTGTCGTGTTGATCAATGATGGTGTTGCTGAAGTTGGGACGATCGTAAAAGTTCGAATCACTGACAGCTTAGAGTATGATTTGATCGGCGAGGTTGTGGCCACGGCCTAGACCTCTGTTTGACATTCGACGTTAAAGCTCTCATATTATTGATGTAAACAGAATTTTCATCAATTAGAGAGAGCACACAACATGATTCGCAGCCGCTATTTATACATGGTCCTTTATTCAGCCGTAATGTTCTTCGTAGCCAACTCATTCCTCAATTAGTTCCCATCTGTGAACGTCCTAGTTATTGGTGGGAATCGATTCTTCGGTAAGAAGCTTGTACGCAAGCTTCTTCAAAACGACCACACAGTAACTATTCTGAATCGACAAAACTTAGAAGACGAATTCGGAGCAAAAGTTCAGCGAATCAAGTGTGATCGCAAAGATACTTCTGCAATGCGAGCTGCACTTTCGAAATCACGTTGGGATTTAGTTTACGATCAAGTTTGCTACGAAGCTTCAGAAGCCAAAGCCGCTTGCGAGATCTTTTCTGATCGAACTACTCATTATGTTTTCACTTCAAGTCAGTCGGTCTATGGGGCGGGTGCACTGATAAAAGAAGCCTCATTCGATCCTCTTGCCTTCAAATTTTCTGAAGAGGCAAATTCAAAAACCGCTTACGCCGAAGCTAAACGACAATGTGAAGCAGTGTTCTTCGCTCAACAGAAGTTTTCAGTCACAGCTGTTCGATTCCCTTTTGTCGTTGGAGAAGACGACTATACCGGAAGATTGAAGTGGCATGTTGATCGGGTAATGTCAGGCGAGCCGATTTACTTTCCTAACATCGACGCCAATATTTCTTTTATTCACTCGAATGACGCTGCCGAGGTGCTCTTTGCGCTCGGTACAAAGCATAGTGTAGGCGCGTTCAATGCGAGTAGTTCGAACCCAATCAGTCTCGCTAGTTTAATAAACTTAATTGAGGGAACAGTGGGAAAAAAATCCATTCTCACGATTGAAAAAACCGATTCGGAACAGTCACCTTTTGGGGTGGACTCCGATTGGTCCATGTCGACCGACAAACTTGAAAGTGTCGGAGTGTCCCCGCGAGAAATTCAAAGTTGGCTTCCGGAACTGCTCACTCAACTTAGTTAAGTCGGTACCCAGTTATTGTTTGAAGTAGAAGATTTCTGAGTAGTTGCGGCCGAGTTCTTCAGAGTCCATGCCGTAGCCGACCACGTAACGATCTTCGATCGTTTGGCCGATGTAATCAGGCTTCAAATGAATTTCGCGGCGAGCGGGTTTATCGAGGAGAGTAGCTACCTTGATTGAAGCTGGGCGCGCAAACATCAAGCGCTCTTTTAAGAATGCAAGTGTGCGGCCGGCGTCGATGATTTCTTCAACGATCAAAACGTGTTTGTCGCGAATGTTGACGCTGATATCTTTCAAAATTCGAACAGTTCCAGATTTGCTAGCACCACTTAAGTGAACGAAGTCGACTTGCTGTTGAAGATCGAGTTTTCGCATGAGGTCGGCAACGAAGCAGACTGATCCTTTAAGTGGGCAAATAAGAATTATTTCTTTGCCGGCGTAATCGACGCTGATCTCTTTTGCCAAACGAGTAGTGAGACGAGCGATTTCGTCTTTAGTGATGTAAGCGATCATGCTGTCTTTTAGCGTTGCCATGAAAATACTCCGTTACGATTGAACTATCTAACTAAAGACTAAAGACTAAAGACCCGGTCCCTGCGCCATTTGAATGTAGCGAGATGCTACTGCGTTGGTTGAATCTTTAGCCAAAACAGTCTCCCACTGTTCGAGTGCGTGGACGACTTTTCCTGATTGATAATAGATTAATCCCAACTTCAGTCGGGCTGGTGCGAAGTTTGGGAACTCGAGCATAAGTGACTCTAATTCCTTCTGGGCGCGATTGCGATCACCGATCTGCGTGAGGCACTCAGTGATCTTCATTCGAAGCTCAGGCTTGCGATTAGAAAGCTCCAGAGCT
>JAYSYM010000563.1:0-3323 GCA_043727635.1 Bdellovibrionales bacterium
GGTCACGTAGCTTCAAAAATTCGCCAGCTCACTATCAACGTCGCACAAATTTGTAATTTGAAATGTACTTACTGCGCAGCCGGTGGCGACGGAACATACGGCACTAAAACTGCGAAGATCGACGTTACTAAAGCTACTGAACAACTCGACATGCTTCTTCATGACGTGAAGAACGGCGAATCTTTTCAAGTTAACTTTTTAGGCGGCGAACCACTTATCTACCCACAAGCAATCGACTCAATTGCTCGACATGCGCGCCTTGCAACTGCAGGCCGAAATATTAACTTATACTTTTCGATCACTACCAACGGAACATTGATCACTGCAGCTAATGCTGAGTTACTTGCAAAACTTAAAATGAACGTGACGATCAGCATGGATGGCGATCCTGAAACCAACGACAAACATCGCCCCACTGCTGGCGGCCGTGGCTCTTCGAAGTTAACTCTTCGAGGCATTACTGAGCTCTTCAAAGTAAAAGATCGCTTAGGTTCAATCGCTGTTCATAGCGTATTTGGCTCTCACAACACCAACGTTGTGGCTGCTTACACTTACATGAAGCAGTTTCCTTGGGATGGAATTAACCTTGGGTATGCTGCGGGCGCAGACGACGACGTCGTTAGCCCGAAGTATGTCGATGGAATGTTTGAAGTTGCTAAACTTGCCTGGGAAGAAAATGGCGAATCAGGCTTACGCCGTATCACTCAGTTTGATCACTTCTTCCGAATCCTTGATGGCCAACAGCGCATTCATAACTATTGCGGTGCAGGCAAATCACTCCTTCAGGTTGATACTGACGGTCGCTTCACCACTTGTAACTGGTGGGTGAACGATAAGGAAGAAGAAGTCGGACAAGATTTAAACCTCAACCACGAGGCTCTAAAGAAGTTTGCAGCCCCTTTGATCGAACTTAATAACTGCGGTAACTGCTGGGCTAAACACATGTGCGGCGGCGGCTGTATGTTCGTGCACAAACTGAAGTCAGGCAACAAGCACAAAACTGATAACGAATTTTGTATTAGAACTCGAAGCTTAATTACTAAAGGAATCGAATATTATGAACAAGCCAGAAGCGTATCAAGTGGCGCGAACTAACAATAAGAAGGGATCTCACGTGAAATTAATTAAGAAGGTTTCTCCTGATAAGACAAAGATGCTGACTGCTAAAGGCGGCGCAAGCACAACAATCAAGGCTGTAGGGCTTGAGTGCGCACCACTTGGCGCGAGTGCCAACTAACAGTTGGCAGTCAACAATCTGCAGGCTGCAGAAGCAGTTTGAGTTAACGGTCCGAGTCTGAGTACTCGGACTTTTTTTATCTGGAACTGCAACTGTCTACTACTTCAGTTGACTGTTAACTGCTGACTGTTAACTTCTATATTGTGAACAAGAAATACTACTACCCCCTCGTTAGACTCGGATTCGCGCTAGGTATCGCTTTCATACTTAGTCAGTTCAAATTCGATTACGTTGAATCGTTTATGTACGATGCGCGGGTTCGTCTTAAACCAACGAGACCAGTCTCCGGCAAAGTTCACACGATCGCAGTCGACCCCTACACGATCGATACGATTCAGCGCGTACCAAATGCTCAAGACCACATTAAACTTCTTAACAAGCTCAAGGCCGCTGACGTTCGAGTAGTTGTCTACTTAATTACTCCGAGTGACATCGTTGGCGCGTATGATGAGCTCACTGAGTTTGCGCGAATTGCGAAATCATTTCCGCACTTCTTTGTTGCGCTCAACGACATTGCTCCGGCAAGCCAAACTGAATATTTAAAACTCTCGCCTCCATTCAACGAGCTCACAGCACTCGCGGCCCCGCATACTTCAGACAAAAATCTATTTGCGCGAGACGATGTCACTCGAAGAATGATGACGTCGTACCAAGGCCGCAAAACAAGCTTTCCTGTCATTGCTGAGATGTACAATCCGGTGATTAAAGAAGAGCAGAAAGTTCGCGGGCTCTTTGAGTTCTTAGAGTCGAATCAGCTCTATATCGACTTCCGTCCGACAGGTTCATACCAGAGATTGAGCTTCTTGGGTGTTCTTGAAGACCACTTCTCAATGGATCGCTTTAAAGACAACGTTGTTCTCATCGGGCGTGATTATCAGAGTACCGCCAAAGATTACGTTCGTACTCCGCTCTCTCGCGAACCGATCGCAATGAGTATTTTAGAATTGCACGCAAACATGATCGACAGTCTCGTTCTCAACACTGGGACGATCATTGCTCCTGACTGGCTCGATCTACTATTAACGGCGTTGATCGCTATCTTGACTGTTTGGGTTGTACTCACACTTAAGCCAACACGTGGACTGCTCCTTCTTGGAACTGCAATCACAGCGTTCTTCATTTTCGCTTATCTTATGTTCTGGTGGTTTGGAGTTTGGATCGGAATGGCTCATCCACTCCTCGCCATTTTCATCTGCTATTACTTCTTTATTCCGTATCGCTTGATCATGGAGAACCGAAGAAGCTGGGAATACTATCAAAAGAACCGGCTCCTTACGCAAGTCGAAGAGCTTAAGACAAATTTCTTATCGATGATGTCGCATGACTTGAAAACGCCGATTGCCCGCATTCAAGGGATGACTGACATTGTTTTGAAAGATCAGCACCCACTGAGTAATCGTCAGAAGGAAGCTCTGCTGACGTTGAATAAATCGAGCGAAGAGTTATTAGAATTTGTCAGTTCAATTTTGAATCTCGGTCGGATTGAGTCAAAAGAGATTGAGCTTCATATCCACTCGCGCGATGTGAATACACTCCTCGAAGAAGTCGTAGCTAAGTACGAATACATGGCAAAAGAAAAGCAGATTGAGATCATCACCGATTTTGAACCTCTCTTTTCAGTAAAGATGGATGTAGATCTCATGCGCCAGGTGTTTTCGAACCTTGTTGAGAATGCGATTAAATACAGCCCCGAAGGGTCTCGAGTCATGATCTCGACTGAAGAAAAGGCTGATCCTGCCGGAAACCGTGTTGTAGTGCAGGTTGCCGATCAGGGCTCAGGGATCCCAGAAGATGAACTCCCGAACATCTTCCTTAAGTTCTATCGCTCTAAAGACGCCAAAACTTCGAAAATCAAAGGGTCAGGTCTTGGCCTTTATCTTGCTAAATACTTCGTTGAATTGCATAAGGGATCGATTTCCGCAGAAAGTACGCCGGCCCAAGGGTCGACTTTCACTGTGGAATTACCGATGCAGGCCTAACTAAGTCTTCATACCCAAAAACGCTCCATCATAGAGAGTTTTCAGGGGCGACCAAAAGTTAGACTGCTTCGGCTATATTAGGCCCCTGCGCAGACTCAGGAGTACGT
>JAYSYM010000564.1:0-3309 GCA_043727635.1 Bdellovibrionales bacterium
GAGCTATAGTCTGCCTAACGATGTTGAGCTTCGCTAAATCGAATGAACTTTTGTTGGCTGCAGGAATTTTCGCAGTCATTGCGATCTTATACTTCATTAAGCGCCCGAGTGCGGACGCTGTGAAATCGCTCGACGTATAATCGAGCGCTTTTTAATTAAGGCTTTCGGCAGCTTTCACGATGGCTAAACTGTCGAGGCCATCACGCTTGTAAAGATCGAGTGCTGAGTACGCGCTCTGACCGAAGTGATCACCAATTCCCAACGACTTAAGCTTAAACGTTTCGCCTTTGAGCATCAGTGCGTGTGAGAGCATTGCGCCCATTCCACCCGTCAAACGATGTTCTTCGACAGTCAAAAGTTTTCCGCCGGTGCGTGCGAGCGCTTTGCTCACAAGCGTAGTGTCTGGATGATTGATCGAAGATGGATTGATGACGATCGAACCAATACCTTTTTCTTTCAATGCTTTTGCAGCTTTCAACGCTTCCGGAAGAAGAGAGCCAGCAGCAACAATCGTTACAGCTTTGTTCGCTTGAGGAACATCTGCATGAATCTCTTGGCCCGAGCCAAGTTTGTAAGTGAGCTCATTAGTATATGCTCGTGGAAAATTTTCTCGACCCAAGAAGAAAATTATCGAAGGTGGAACCTTGCCTGCTTTGCGGTCGGCTGCAAAACGATCGATGGCTTGAGAGACCAACGAGTCGGCCTCTGAGCTACTCGTCAAAGCGTAAACTTCTGTGTGCGGAATTGAAGAAACTTGTGCAAAGAAGCTGAGTGCTTGGTGAGAAGCTCCGTCAGCTGCATCTTGGAATCCTGTGTGTGAGAAAATCGCGATCACTGGGCCGAGCGATAAATTCGCCATCGTGATTGGTAGCGCCCCTTTAGTAACTCCGAACTGTGCAAACGTATCGACGACTGGAATGAATCCGCCGATTGAAAGGCCTGCGGCTGTGCTGACCATGTTTGACTCAGCAACACCAACATCAAGAGTCGCCTCAGGAAATTCTTTTTGAAATTCAGCCAGGCCCGTTGAACCCTGTAGGTCAGCGGAAACTGAAATGATCGGATGACCTTCTTTTCTCTTCTTGATCAACGCACTACTTACACCAAGTTGAACTTTTTCTTTGATTGTCGTTGGATCAGTCGAAGCAGGAGCTGCAGGCTTAGCATTAGCGGCTTTGGTTTTTTCATATTCCATAAGTTCTTCGGCCCAAGCCATGAACTCAGGTGGAATTGCTTGGCCATCGTAAATTTCAGTCAAGAACGCAGCGATCTCATCAGCTTTCTTAAGTGGGAAGCCGTGCGAGCCAGACGCTGAAGCTTCAGCTTTTTTGCTCCCTTTGCCTTTGATTGTGCGAGCGTGAATTGCGACCGGTACGCTCGGATCAAGTTTCGCTTGCGCAAAAGCTTCTTCGATATTCGCAACGCACGCTTGAAGATTGTGACCGTCTTCGATGCGAATCACTTTCCAACCAAGCTTTTCAAGAGATTGGAAAGTTGGCTCCATCGAGAATGAATCTTGTTCGATGCGACCTGAAAGTTTCGTTTTGTTATCGCTGAAGATACAAACGAACGGCCCCATTTTGCCTTTTCGAGCTAAGCCAGGAATTGCAGCGAAAGATTCTTTCGCTTCACCTTCCATCGCAGCCCCATCGGAAATCGCGCAAACTGTTAAACGCTTTCTTCCGGCAAGAGAATCGGCCATTGCAAGGCCTTGTGCTTGAGGAAGGCCCGAGCCAAGCGGGCCGTTACTCACTAACACGCCCTGCGGGAACAAGTGGGCTTCGCCGTGGCCAGTGAGCGGACTCTCAATTGAGCGGAATTTCTTTAAGTCGTTCATCGTAAGGTTTGCGAAACCATAATTAGCTTTCAGTGCGTAAAGTCCGTTCTCGCAGTGACCGGCGTCGTTAACAAAGTTGAAACTTTGATACCATTCGCTGCCAGCTTTTTTCGCCTCAGTGAACATAAGTCCGTGAGTCGCTGACATAAGCTCAGCGAAAGCTGCTGGGCCACCGTAGTGACTTGCGGCTCCTCCGTGAAGAGCATTCATGTCCATCAAGATGATCATGGCTCTGGTCGCTCGTGGGTCAGCAACTGTGATGGCTTCACCACTTTGGAGCTGAACTCGGACCGAAAATTTTGGAGCGTTTGTTGGGCTAGAGGCTAAACGGGATTTGATAACGATCGGCTGTACTTGTGACATGATTTCTTATCGCAGCGCCTCCTACCTTGGGTCAATAAATTCTTGTTTCGAGAGCGCTTGCCGCCCTATTCTCCCTGGATATGAATTTACGGGCTATTCCCAAAGCTGAATTACATCGCCACCTCGAATGCTCAATGCGTCCGTCTACTCTAAAGGAGTTAGCTCGAGCACAAGGCATCAAAGTCCCAGATAACGACGAAGATTTTAAACGTGAGTTTTTAGTCACTGAGCCAATGGCTGATTTGGGAGCAGTGCTAAAGAAATTCATGGTCACTCAACAAGTCATTAATGCTCCTGAAGTACTCACGCGAATTACGCAAGAGATCATCGAAGACTGCTCCGCTGAAGGTGTTCGAATATTAGAGCTTCGTTATGCGCCGACTTTTATTGAAGAAGGCCATGAGCACCTTTCGTTTCAGCAGATTCACGATGCAATTGTTGATGGCGTCGATGCTTGTTCTCATTTGCCAATTGCTGTCGGCTTGCTACTCATCATTCAACGCGTAAAATCGGATGGAGATGCAAAGCGTGTGACCGACTTTGCGATCGCCAATAGAGATTCGATCGTTGGTTTGGATCTCGCTGACAATGAAGTTGGATTTGATTGTAAGTTGTTTGCTCCGTACTTCCAGATGGCGAAAGCTGCGGGATTGAAAATTACAGTACATGCTGGCGAAGCGCCGGTTCCTTCGGCTTCTCAATCAGTTTACGATGCCGTCGAAAAACTCGGTGCCGACCGTATCGGCCATGGCGTACAAATCGCAAAAGACGAAAAAGCGATGGCTTACATTCGCGAGCGAAAAATTCCTTTAGAATTGTGCCCGATCAGCAATTGGTTAACTAACGCAGTTGAGTCAGTAGCGAAACATCCGTTTCGAAAATTGATGGAAGCTGGAGTGCCAGTTACTTTGAACACCGACGACCCAGGAGTCTTCAATTCGACATTGCTAGAAGAGTATTCGAATCTCGAAACGCTTCACGGTTTTACCGAAGCGGAATTCAACTACATCAATGACATCGCCGCCGCCGCCAGCTTTATTCCTCTCGCAAAGAAACAGGCTGTCTGGCCACGCAAAATAGACCCTTCACTCGTAAAAGGATAGTTGGAT
>JAYSYM010000565.1:0-3303 GCA_043727635.1 Bdellovibrionales bacterium
CTTTTTGTTCAGTTTCTGGTTTGGTGATTTCAGTGATGAGTGCGTCGGCGTAGCCAGGGACGCCCTTTTTAACTTCCTCGATGTCGACCACTATATTAATCAGCATCTGTTTTATTTTTCCGCCGAGTGACTCGCGATTAGCTTCTTTAATCCGTTCATTTAATTTGTCGATGATAACCGTGAGTTGATTTTCAACTGCACCTTTGAGTTCTTTAACGGTCGTCTTAATGTCTAGGCGATTGATCTCTGCATAGATGATCTGCGCGATCTGTCCTTTCCACGCATTGATACTAAAAAGTCCGTAATAGATATGGTTGAGCTCTCCCTGATCTGCTTTGTTCTGCTGTAAAGTGAGAGCCGATCGAATCATTGGCGGGGTCATCGCTACGATAGCAATAAAGATGGCAAGGGAAACTAATCGAACGACGTTTTTCATAGCCACCCATAATGGCAGAATTGGTCGATAAGTCACAAAAATTCTTGAGGTTACTACGATGCGGCTATTAAGGTGGGACTATCGAGACTTGTCGTCGGCAATACCGAGAACGTCTCGACAGATTTCGATCTGCGAATCAATTTCCGCGATAGCATTTTGAAGCTTTCGGATATCTCGCTCATCAATTTCATTTTCAAGCGCAGCTTTAACTACGGGTAGCTTTTTTAGCCACGCACCTTGTCGGCCAGCATAAGTTTCGGGAATTCCCGAACGCATAGCTGCTTGGCGCGCGTTCCCATCAATGAGGAATTCAACAATAAAGCGCAGAGTTTCTAGAGTCAGAATGTGTCGGTGGGCTTTGAGTCTCGATGAGAAACCCATTTGTCTAATGCGCATACAAAACTATCAAGTGAATCCACAAATTGTGCAATTGAAAGCTCAGTTTGCTTTGACGTTGGATAGTTTGCTCGCTTGAATGGTTAGCTATGGAAACAATTGCTGATAAAGAGATTCACGTCGATATGCGAGAGTTCTCTGACTGCCCCCTTTTAACTGATAAGGGAGTAGCGATTAAAGCTAAATCGCTTTGGGAGAAACAGCCGGCAATTTTTGTTTTCCTTCGGCACTTTGCTTGTGATGCTTGTCGAAAGCATGCGCTCGAGGTTTGGAAAAATCGCGCGATGTACGAAGGTAGAGGTGCGGCTATTCATTTTGTCGGCAATGGCACTCCGATATTTTTACTTGAGTTCAAAGAAAAATATAAAATGCAAAGCGCGTCGTTCTTTACTGATCCGTCACTTCGAGCGTTTCGCGCGGTTGGATTTAGGAAAGGTTTTTGGATCGACCCAGGCTCGATGCATACTCGCCCTGAGTTTTTGTACAAGGCAATTCGCTTTGCCTCGAAAAATGAAAATGCTGGGTACGGAAACGTTTGGCAACTCGGCGGGGTACTAGCAGTGAAGCCGGGTGGAATTCCTACCTACCAGTTTACAAGTCTAACTATGGGCCACTTCCCACCAGCATCTGATGTTGATTCGATGGCATAGCGGGTAAGTTGCGCTGCGCAATCGGTATCATTTTGTCAGGCATGCGCTTTGCTCCTCTTAACTGCGACGCAGAATTTTTAAAGGGGATACAACGTGAATGGTTTTAAATTCGTAAGTAGTACTTTCTTGGCTCCGGTTGTGATCTTTGCCATCACATCAACTGGCTGTACTCGTAATGAATCACGACAAAGCGCACCTGCCGGCGAAGTTCGCGGGTTGTTAAATCCTAGCGGCGCGAAATTGATCAGAAGTGACTACAGGGCGGGTGAGGTCACGGAGCTCTGTGCTGCTGCAATCGCAAAAGTTGAAGGTCGTCTTGCAAACATTACTTCAGCAACTATCAAAGACGTCGATTCAACTTTGCTCGCATTTGAAAGTGCGATGGCTGATTTCAATGACGAAGTTCAGCCTTTGACGTTTATGGGTTACGTTTCAAAAGATGCAGCGATGAGTGCAGAAGGCTCGACATGCGAAGAAAAGCTTGGCGAATTCTTCGTCAGTGTTTTCACCCGACGTGATTTGTATGACTCGTTAAAAATCATTCAAACTCAAACTTCAGCACAACAACGTTTACTTTCAGAAACCTTGAAAGGTTTTGAGTCTAACGGCTTAAAACTCTCTGATGAAACACTCGCGAAAGTAAAAGCACTTCGCACCGAGCTCTCTGCGAAGGAGGCAAAGTTTTCTGCTAACTTAAACGCGGACTCTACGACTGTCGAGTTAACTCAAGATGAGTTAAAGGGTGCGCCGGCAGACTTCTTAAATCGATTGACTAAAACTGCCGACGGCAAGTTCATCGTTACGACAAAAAGCACTGATTACGGTGCGGTCATGCAAAACGTTGAAGTTTCTGAAACTCGTCGCAAAGTATTGCACGCCTATCTGAATCGCTCGGCGGTAGCGAACAAGAAATTATTAGAAGAAGCAATTTTGTTACGATCAGAACTAGCGACACTTTTGGGTTTCGATACTTGGGCCGACTACAGAACTGCTAATCGAA
This sequence comes from Bdellovibrionales bacterium, assembly GCA_043727635.1. Taxonomy (GTDB): domain Bacteria; phylum Bdellovibrionota; class Bdellovibrionia; order Bdellovibrionales; family JAMPXM01; genus JAYSYM01. The sequence goes on from JAYSYM010000565.1 coordinate 2,483, forward strand.
TGGCAAAGAATAAGCAAAATGCCTTGGACTTTCTAAACGACTTGAAAGGTAAGCTTGCGATTCGAAACCAGCAAGACTTCGATTTGTTGCTTAAGTTTAAAAAGGAATTGGACCCTTCTGCAACATCGCTTGATCAATGGGACCTAACGTACCTTAGCACTCAGCTTCAAAAGCGAGATTACAGCATCGATGTCGAAAAGATTCGTGAGTATTTCCCGGCTGATACTGTGATCGCTGGTATGTTTCAGGTCTACTCGAAAATCTTAGGCGTCAAGTATGTTCAAATTCAGAACCCAGATGTTTGGTCGAGCGATGTGCGCCTTTATGAAGTGCGCGATCCTAAAACTGACAAACTTCTTGCCTACTTCTATGCCGACTTCGTTCCGCGCCAAGGTAAATACGGTCACGCAGCAGCCTTCAGTTTGATTCTTGGAAGAAAGCTCGCTGACGGTAGCTACTCGGTGCCGATCTCATCAATTGTTGCGAACTTTACTCCACCAACGGCTGACAAGCCTTCTTTGCTCACGCACGACGAAGTTGAAACGTTGTTCCACGAGTTCGGCCACATCATGCATCAAGTGTTAACGACTGCGCCCTATGCAAGTCTTTCTGGAACTTCGGTTGCACAAGACTTCGTTGAGGCACCGTCGCAAGTCCTTGAGAACTGGGTTTGGTCTCCTGAAATTTTGAATATGATTTCAGGACACTTCAAAAACACTGCCGAAAAGCTGCCGAAAGACTTACTCGAGAAAATGCTCGCTGCTAAGAACTTTGGACAGGGCAACGCTTACACGAAACAACTTCTCTATGCTTTGTTTGAC
>JAYSYM010000566.1:0-3303 GCA_043727635.1 Bdellovibrionales bacterium
TTTTGTCAGGAGACGCGTAGTGACCGCATCGAGTTCAATTTTCTTGTTACCCTTGATGATGACCTTAGAAATCTTTGTGCCGTCAGCAACTGGCTTAACGGTTTGCGTGCGAGTATTTTTTTGAGCACGAGCCGCACGAGAAGGTTTCGCCACAGGCTTGGCTGCAGTCTTTGCACGCTTGCTCGCTGTAGTTTTTTTTGTTTGAGCGAATGACGAGGATGGAACAACAGATGGGATTGATAAACCCATTAAAAGCGCAAGCGTCGTCAAAACCGGTTTAAGTTTGAACAATTGATGAATTCCCAAGTCGTTTTAATGGTTTAATCAATTCTGGAGCAGCCTAGCCCGAAACTAGAACGATGTCAAAAATCAGCTCGGCAAAAAAGCGTGGTCCGCAGCGCGGCAATTGTGTCTCGGATTACGCCCAACGGCCGTCGCGCATTTTCAAAACACGAGGGAAACGAGCCGCAAAAGCGGTGTCATGAGTGACTGTCACGAGCGTGAGATTCATTCGGTTCTTTAAATCGAAGAACAATTCCTGAATCTTAGCTGCATTTTCAGTGTCCAAATTTCCCGTCGGCTCATCGGCAAAAAGCACTTCAGGCTTGCGCACTAATGCGCGAGCAATTGCCAACCTCTGCTGCTCACCGCCCGACATCTCTGATGGAAAATGCTCAGCTCTTGCTGATAAACCCATCTGATCGATCAGCTCTTGAGCCAGCTTTCGGCTTTCTTTGGGAGAAAGACCTGCTAAGCGACAAGGCATCATCACGTTTTCAATTGCTCGAAATTCTTGCAAAAGATGGTGGAACTGAAAAACAAATCCCATGCTGTCACCGCGGAACTTTGCCGTCGCAGCGTCGTCTTTTCGAGTGAGATCTTGGCCTTTAAAAAAAACTTTGCCTAGAGTTGGCTGATCGAGAGTTCCCAGAATGTGCAACAGAGTGCTCTTTCCCGCACCTGATGAACCAACGATGCAAACAGCTTCGCCCTTTTGAACTTTGAGATCGACGCCTTTAAGAACCTCAAGGCGAGAGTTACCCATCGGATACGACTTAGTTACACCTTTTGCTTCTAAAATTGGATCACTCATACTGCTACTCATAGCGGAGCCCCTCGACTGGATTTAGCTTAGACCCGCGAATTGCCGGCATCAATGACGAAACCAAACAAATAAACATCGCACTTCCGATTATAGCGGCGAGATCAACAAAGCGAATATCGACTCCGATGCTATCGAGCTTGTAGACGTCGACTGGCATGATCACAAAATACTTTTGGATCAAAAGAAAAATTCCGCAGAAGATGAAGCCAAGAATAATTCCTAAAACGGTGCCTACGAATCCGAAAAATAAACCGTTAAGCGTGAAAATAAAACGAATGTCCCCTGGCGTAGCACCAATCGCTTTCAAAATACTAATGTCGGTAAATCTCTGAAGAACTCCGATGAACAACTGACTGCTAATGTTAAATGCCGCAGCGACCACCATCACTAAGATGATAAAAAAGATAACAATTCGCTCGAGCTGAACAGCCTCAAACAAATTTTTATTCACTTCAGTCCAATCACTAATCCAATAAGAATTTCCGAGCTCTTGCGCCAAAGCGAGCGACGCAGTAGGTGCAAGATCCTTGTCGCTTAACTTGATTCGAATTCCCGAAAAAGCTTCTCGCACGCCTAAAAATTCTTGTGCTGACTTAAGCGAAGTTACAATAAAGCGCTCGTCATATTCATTTTTACCGAGGTCAAGCACTCCAGACAAAATGAACTTCTGCACACGAGGCGAAAAGTTGCTGCTAGTGCTGTTCGGCGAAGGCAGAACAACCTGAAATGTGTCGCCAACTTTAATCTTAAAGCGTTTCTCAAGACCCTTGCCGATCAATGCCTTCGGGAGATCGCCGTCTTTCTGTAAATCGAACGTTCCACGAATTACGCGCGATTTAAGATTGAGAACTTTTTCTACCGTCGAAGGATCCAAACCCTGAAGGACGATGCCGGAGAGTTCCGAGTTGTGCGCAATCACTCCTTCAATATTTATAAACGGAGTGTAGCTCTGAACTTCAGGAACTGCTTTTTGAATTCGATCAACGATCGTCTCAATATTTTGCACACTAGTGGCGCGATTAATCACCACCACATGTCCGTAGACATCAGTAATAGTCTTAGCAAGCGTTGCTTCAAACCCGCTGACAACTCCCATCGCTGCAGTCAAACACGCAACTCCAACAGCCATTCCGAGCAGACTCAAAATTGATGGGAGGCTTAAAGCCTGTTTTTTAGAAAGAATAAATCGAAGCGTTATCCATGCGTGGAACATTAAAGGTCTGCTCCTGTGTCGTTGCCCGAAGTATTGCCGTCGGATCTAAGGTAGGCGTAAATAAATTCGTCGAGATCGCCATCCATCACCTTGTGCACCTGACTGCTTTCGTGCGCAGTTCGGTGATCTTTTACCATTTGATACGGGTGCATGACGTACGAACGGATTTGTGAACCCCACTCGTTGGCTTTCTTTGTCGAGTTCAACTCATCTTTGAGACGATTGCGCTCAGCTACTTCTTTTTCGTAGAGAGCTGCTCTCAACATTTTCATCGCTTTATCACGGTTTTGGTGTTGCGACCGACCCGATTGGCAAGCAACGATGATTCCTGACGGTGTGTGCGTTAAGCGAACTGCTGATTCAGTTTTGTTGACGTGCTGCCCGCCAGCACCACTTGCGCGGAAGGTGTCCATCTTGATGTCTTCAGATCTGATTTCAATTTTAATGTCGTCTTCGATATCGGCCCAAGCAAACACCGAAGCAAAACTTGTGTGGCGTCGTGCATTCGAATCAAACGGACTGATTCTCACGAGCCGATGAACTCCTGATTCAGCTTTCAGGTAGCCGTACGCAAATGGTCCTTCAATCGAAATTGTTGCCGATTTAATTCCAGCTTCTTCACCAGGAGAAATGTCGATAATTTCGGACTTAAACCCACGCTGTTCGGCGTACCGCAAATACATTCTAAACAACATCTCGGCCCAGTCTTGAGATTCAGTCCCACCTGCTCCAGCATGAATTGAAAGGAAAGTATTGTTGGCATCGAGTTCGCCGCTCAACATTTTTTTAATTTCAAGATCGTGAGCAAGGGTTTCTAATTTCAACACTTCGGCTTTTAGTTCTTCGAAAGTTGCATCGTCTTTTGCTTCGACGGCCATCTCCATCAGCACTTGCGCATCTTCACTTCGAGAGTGAAGTTGCTGCCACTCGCCTACAGACTTTTCGAGAATCGATTTTTCTTTATTGATCTTCTGCATCGCCGAAG
>JAYSYM010000567.1:0-9955 GCA_043727635.1 Bdellovibrionales bacterium
TGCTGCCATTAGATTAGTTGAACGAGGCATACCCTGCATTTTGCTTGAGCGTGGCTCGATCGGAAACAAACGCATCGGCGCCATCAATCGCCACTGGCGATATGGGGAGCTTGATCCGAACAACAACGTATGTTTCGGTGAGGGTGGAGCAGGGCTCTACTCAGACGGAAAGTTAATCACGCGAATCAAGTCGGCTCATATCCCTTACGTGATGAATCGGCTCGTCCAGTTCGGAGCGCCCGACGAGATCAAGTATCTCTCGAATCCGCATGTTGGCTCTGATCGCATTCGTCGAGTTATTCCAAAAATCCGCGAATTCCTACTAGCCAATGGATGTGAAATTCATTTTGATTCACCCCTCACTGAACTGATTTGCGAAGGCGCGCAAGTTGTTGGGGTAAAAGTTCAAGACGGCAGAGAGTTTAGATCTGAGCATGTAGTCCTAGCTACTGGTCATTCAGCAGAAGATGTTCTGATGCATCTTCGTGACCTGGGAGTATTTATGGAAGGCAAAAGCTATGCTTTAGGCCTTCGCATCGAGCATCCACAAAAGCTAATCAACTCGATTCAATATCGCGGTCACGCGGACCACCCAGCACTTGGTGCTGCAAACTATAAACTTGCTGATCACGACGAGAAGTCCGGCATTGGCGTTTATAGTTTTTGTATGTGCCCAGGCGGCTACGTTCTCTCGAGTGGTACTGACGCAAAAGGTGTCGTAGCAAACGGAATGAGTAACTACAATCGCAACTCACCGTTCGCTAATGCGGCTATCGTAGTGTCGGTTGACCACGCATCGCGCTTCGGAAAAAACGTCTTCGGCGGATTAGAATTTAGACGACAACTTGAGTACGAAGCTTTCAATCAGGTTGCCGCGCAAGGTGGAAAGCGCGAGTTACCAGCCCAAAAGCTCACTGACTTTATTGGTCAGCGTGCCGGCGCGACACTTCCCTCATCGTCACCATCGAGCGTGCTCCCCGTTCGGTTAGATCAAATTCTTCCGCCGGATATTAGTAAGCGGCTGATCAACGGCCTTGAAAATTTTGATCGCAAGATGAAAGGCTTTTTATCTGACCAAGCACAGTTGCACGGCGTTGAGAGCCGAACCTCATGCCCCGTGCGAGTCACACGCGACGCTGAAACTTTGCAGTCAGTTTCGCACAAAGGTCTTTACCCAACGGGCGAAGGGGCTGGTTACGCAGGTGGTATCACTAGTGCGGCTTGCGACGGAGTTCGAGTTGCCGAAGCAATTACGCGCGAAATCGCGGCTGATTCAAGCGTCTTGCTTAATGGTCCGCCTTAAATAGTCAGCGTTAACAAAGACCAAGTACGCTGCCACCATCACTCCAGAGAAAAAGATTAATCCCATCGTCAGTGCGATTCCTATGTGGAACATTACGCCGATCGCTAACCACCACCTGCGAGTTTTCGAGTTCCAAACCGCAAATGGAAAATAGATTTCAAAAATCAGCGTCGAGTAAGTCATTAAGACTACAAGCAGCGGAAAATTTTGAAGAAAGCTTAAATCAAGTGTGCTCAACTGTTGATTGCTCATGACTTGCCAGATCGCGGTCCCTTCCCACCAAGTCGAACCTTTAAGCTTTTCAAGACCCGTGTACCCGTAAATCACACAGAGCTGAATTTGTATCAACCTTACGCCCATCGTACTTAGAGATAAATCGGCAAACTTGGGAGCGAAACTCGGAAGCTTCAGTTTTTTTCTCAAACTTAGTTCACGGTCACTTTCGATGAAACATAAGTAAAGTAGCCAGTAGCAAGTGATGATATCTGCGCCGTAGGCGACCGAATAATTTCGATGAAGAAACGCAACTTGGATTACTAGTGCTAAAACCGCAACTATTCTGCTGTAAAATCCTAAGCCCAATAAAAGTATGAGAAGTAGAAAGAGAACGTGAAGCCCGATGATTCCAGCATCGCTTGCGGGAAACCAAAAGAACGCTGGTCTAAAAATCTCGTTCAAAAGTTCAGTAGCTTCTGCTAACGGAACCACGCCTCGGTCGCTGTAATATTCAAGAACGTTTCCCTGTCTTAAGGCATATTGCACGAAGATGACCGCAGCGAAAGCAATTCGGAAAAGTGCCGCCGGAAATAAATCGATCGGCTTAAACCAAAACCGATTCCAACCTTCTGCTAACAAATTAAAGTATCTCACTTCGATACCTCACTTGCTTCGCTCGGCTCGCCCGCTGCGGCTTTACACATAAATCGCTGGCGTTCTTTAATCGGCATCTTTTCAGAAAGCTCATCAAAACTTTCATCGCCCCTTGCTCGTTCAATATTTACGATGGGCTCACCGACAGTGCGGATTGAAAGACTCTCGGCCTCGGGATGTTGTTTACAAAGCCAACGCACAAAGAATCGCTCGAAAGTCTCTGTCGGTGCGAGCACAAAAAATCGCATCGAGTAGAGTGTGCGATTATAAAATTCATCGTAATACGACGCTCGCCGTTTTAGTGGAATTTGAAAACTTGGTGTTTCAGCGTCAAGATCCGCAGACTCGACATCGTATTCTAAATAAAACACGGGAGCAGGGCCTGGCGAGAAAAACTGCCAAGTGGTGTTGATCCCAAGAGTGTTTGCGTAGTCAGCTAAGTATCTTGAAAATTTGCGGCTAAGTAGCGAGCCCGGATTGGGCATTACTAAAATAACCGCTAAGTGATAAAGCAGAAAAACAGAGAGCGCAAATCGAAGAAATCTCGAGAGATTAAGCTTCCTCATCCCAGTCCGGCATCGCAGATAAGTCGTCTGAAGAGTCCATTTCTGCTTCGTCTTCAGCCGCGGATTCTTCGATAGCTTCCTCGATCGCCACTAGCGCGTCGAGCTTTGCCTCCGACACTACTTCTGTCATCGCAGCTTCAGCTTGAATGCTTGCTTCATTGAGTTTTGCTTCGTAGCGCGCAAGCCACTTTTGATCTTTTGAATCAACCGACTCACCCACTGTTAAAGCTTCGCGAATGTTTTGAGCTTTTTCAAATTCGCGTTTTTCGCGCTGACGAATCTTTTCTTGCTCAAAGAAATCAGATGAGATGTTGATCTGCTGTAGTTGATCAGTGATCTTCAAAAGATCTTCTTCGCCTTCAGAGTAATTGCCAGTTACTTCGCGAGAGAGGTCTCCCGTGATGTCGCTTAGTTTCTGCCTTTGTTCTGGCTCTTCGTCGCCAATACCTTCAGGAATCAACTCATCAATCTCGCTGAGAGTTGGTAGCTCACGAAGATTTCGAAGTCCGAAAATTTCAAGGAACTTTCGAGTTGTTTGGTACATCATTGGCTTACCAGGTAACTCGCTCTTTCCAGCAAACGAGCAAAGGCCGCGTTCCATCAGAGCACGCAGCAAGTGGCCGGACTCAACTCCGCGAATGTCGTCGAGTTCTGATTTAATGCATGGCTGTTTGTATGCGATGATTGAAAGAACTTCGAGTGCAGGACCTGAAAGTCTAAATGGACGAGTTTTAGAAAGACGACGCAAATACTCAGCGTTGTCACTCTTTGTGCGAAGCTGGTAGCCACCGTTGATTTCTTCGATCGTTACACCACGATTGGCTGCCGCATACTCAGAGGCCAAACCATCAAGCGCACGAGTGATGTCTTTTGATTTGACGTTTGTACCTTTAAAAATCTGCTTAAAAGTACCGAGTGAAACTGGCTTTTCACTGCTAAAGAGCAAGCTCTCCATAATTGAGATCGCTTGGTCAGCGTCGATGAACTCGACAGCTTCATCTGTCGTGTCGAGTTGATTTTCTTCTTCAGTCGTTTCATCTTCTTCAGTGAATTCGATTCCGCTGTCTTCGGCCACTTGCCACTCAACTTGTGCCGCTTCGACTAAGGCCTTTAATTGATCAGAAGCAGTTGTCTCTTCAGCCACTGCAACGTCTTCTTTAGCCTTCTTAGACTTCTTCGAACGCTTACGATCGTTTTCAATATTCGCCATATTTAAACTCCAGCCTCTGGCTCACTACCTGGTTCTTCGAACGCGAACTCTGCTTCAGCAGCCAAAATATCTTCGTCAGATGCCATTTCATCGGCCGCCGCAGGCTCTTCACCTGAAACCGTTTCATCGCCGGATTCATTAAAACTTAGTTGGCCTTGTTGAGTCTGCGCTGCCAAAGAAACAACCAGAGACTCGTCATCAAAACCTTCAACAAAATCATCAGTCGTTGTCTTGGTCGCCTTTGCGAACAAACCTGCAGCAACACTCTCAGCGTCAGCCGAGTCGAATTCTTGAACACGTTCAAGAACGTTACCTTCGATGGCTCTAGTCGTCTCGACATGAATATCACCGTAGGTGTCGCTCTGGAACAAATGGACGAAGCCCATGCGACCGAGTTCTAAAATAGAAAGGAATGTAATCAAGAGCTGCCCGCGACGTGCAGTGCCGTGCTCCGTCACTAAAGAACTTAAGATAATTCTTTGACCCACTAGAAGTCGGTCGCGAATCTCCATCACTCGTGACGAGATCGACTGAACTTTTGATCGAACAGTGTGAACAGCGCGAGTCATGCGACGAAGTGCTTTGCGGTACGAACCGATGAGCGAGAACAAACCATCTTCTTCTAAAATGATTTCGCCGTTACCTTCATCGTCTAAAAAATCTTCTTTTAGCCCGCGAGCATAAACATCGCGATTAAGGAGTGGTCGCGAATAAAGTTGTTGTCCAGCTTCTTGAAACTTCTGGTACTCAAGAAGTTTTTGAACAAGTTCTTGACGTGGATCCTCAGTCTCAATGACTTCGCCTTCTTCGTTGTACTGAGGAAGTAGCATTCGAGATTTGATGTAAAGAAGTGTCGCCGCCATCGCCACGAAATCGCCTGCGACTTCGAGATCGAGTTCTTTCATCATCTTGATGTAATCGAGGTACTGACGCGTGATCTCGACAATGTTGATGTCGAAGATGTCCATTTCGTCTTTGCGGATAAGATGCAACAAAAGCCCGAGAGGACCTTCAAATCGCTGGGTGTGGACTAAGTAAGACAAATCGAAACCTCGTCGTGACGCAGGACCAAAATTAGTGATTGGCCACAGTTGTAAATTCTTAAGATGTCTCGCCGACGTGATTATTCAACCAAGACCTATGTCGGCTTGCAACAAGCTTTTGTAACACTTTGAGGATTTGGGTCAAATAGTTGGAATTGCGAGCTAAAACAGCCTTAAAAAGGCCCTATTTGCCAAGGACGGAGCTAAAAAGTTGATCAACTGAATAGATCAACACGTAGCTGAGTTTTGCAGCCCAAGGGCCGATGACACTCAGGCCGCCAAATATCATAAGCATGAAAAGACCAATCATCATGTAGTTCTGATACTGCTCAATTTTTGCGTCTAAGCTCGCCGGCAAAAAACGGCCGATGATCTTTCCACCATCAAGTGGATGGATTGGAATGAAGTTAAAGATCGCGAGCAAGAAGTTGATCTGAATGAAAACAACTAACAACGTTACAACTGCCGAATCTGCCTCGATAAGCGAAGCGGCTCTCGCAGTGGCGAAGATAAATGCGCCAACAATCGCTAAAAACACGTTTGAGAGTGGTCCAGCTAAAGCGATCCAAAACATGTCTTTACGGGGGTTTTTCAAATTTCTAGCATCAACCGGTACCGGTTTTGCCCAACCAATTCCCGGTAAACCAGTCATGATCGACATGATGGGAAGAAAAAGTGTTCCCATCGGATCAACGTGAGCGATTGGGTTCATCGTTAGACGGCCCATGACTTCTGCAGTGTTGTCACCTTTACGTCTAGCTACCCAGCCATGCGCAAACTCGTGAAAGCAAAGTGCAAACAAAAAGGGACCGAAATAGATCACTAACTTTTGGACAATATCTTCTGACATGATGACCAAGTTTAGGCTGTTCGTACGCTTTTAAGCCAGCTAAAATATCGCTTCATGCGAATAGCCTTCATCGTTGCCTTACTCATACCTATCTACACGCTGGCTGCGCCGAAGGCGCTACCTGAACCCAAGCCCGACTGGAACTACGTCGAACAACGGTTGAAAGCGAACAAGTTCACAAAATCATTTATTGCTGAAATGAAAAAGCATTACGACGATGACGACTTCACTGAAGTGCTCGAACTTAACGTTCTCTTATTCCTTCGCAAATCTGATTATCACGGGCCGCAAATTTCGGGAGACTCGGCAGAAGAAGTTCGCGACTTCATCGACCGACATCGGAAGACTCTCGATATCGCCGAACAACGTTACAAAGTTCCCGCTGATGTGATCGTAAGTCTAATTTGGCTTGAATCGCGACTCGGTAGAAATAAGGGAACATTTCACGTGCCGAGCGTTTATCTCCACTTACTGCAAGCGAAGCGAAAACCCGTGATCGATTACTTAAAAACGAAAACTAACCGCTTTGCTGACAAAGTGACTTTGAAGCAGATGAAATCTATTCCCGAGCGCGCTCAGAGAAAATCAAAGTGGGCATTGGCCGAACTTCAGGCGATTGCGAAAATTCATAAGTGGCATTGGGAAGTTGGCAAAGACTTTACCGGGTCGTTTGCGGGAGCATTCGGCATGCCGCAATTTATTCCTTCAAGCTATGTCGTTTGGGCTCGCCCACTCGTCGAAGGTCAACAACCGATTTTAGAGAAACCCGAAGATGCGATAATGAGCGTCGCGTATTACCTGAAAGATCATGGTTGGAAGACTGAAGTGAAGAAGAAGCGCATTGATGCGTTGATGAAGTACAACAACAGTCGAGATTATGCGCTTGCGATTTTAGATCTCGCAAAGCGCACGACTGAAATCAAAAACTAACCGGCTGATTATTGAGCTGACTACTGTGCGTCGCAAGAACCGTTTTGAATAGTTTGAAAAGACATCTGAGTAGTTACTGAATTTGGCGAACCGTAGTCGATTTCTTGACGACGGCTGAATTCAACGCCTGCAACGTTGTTAGTCGCAGCATCGAGCTCGATCATATATTCCATCTCAGTATGATGATCTACGCCATCTTGGATCGGTGCTTGATGTTGCTTAAGGCGAACCTCAACAACGATGTTGCTGCTGCGAGCTTGCAAGAAAACATTTGAATCACTTCGCTCACCATTAATGATTGAATCGCGAACTAAGTAGCCAGAGTCGTTCATGCGTTCTGCGATCTCAACTTCTTGCCCTTGAATATTGATCTTTAAGCCGTTGACGCAAACTAAGTCAGCTTTCGCTACTGAACTAGCGCCGATCAACATCAATGCTACAAGTGCCTGAGAGAACAATTTCATAAGTGCTCCTAATTATTGGATAACGACATATACCTACATGAGTTTTGGCAGGTTTGCCTGGGTATATGGAGGGTCTGCGCATTTTTTCAGGAGCGTACAAAGCTTAGACAGTTTTTGAGTTTGGTGGAGCCTATTTGCGAGAAGAAGTGGCTAGCGCCTGATCAGGATCACTACTCGTCACGCGACGAGTTCAAAGTATGTGCGATCAAGAACCTACAGTATTTCCGCGCAGCGCGAAAAAATCCTAGAATTTTGCCTCCACTAAGGAAGAACAAACCAGCGATGCGACCATCGATCTAATGATTGTTTTAGGTCTGCAGAATCCAACGCGAGACCCAGAGATTGATAAACCGGCTGCGAATTCTGCGAAACAAACTGAATAAACTGCTCAGTCGATAGCGCTTTACCGCGATGATTTAAATACAGCTGCGACAGTAACTTTAAAAACGCTTCTGTCGATTTCGGATCGCTCTTTGATAAAACGGCCAGCTCGAGTCGCAAATTGTGGATGGCCGATGCACCCTTGCAATAAGGAATTGAGTTAAAGATTTCGTTCGGATCGGTTGAATCAGGGTTATTCAAAACGTCATTCGCGGAATCATCGAAACAAGAAGTATTCTTACCTGTGAGATATTCGTCGTATAGGCCCGTGACATACGTTGTGAAACCCTCGCTGATCCAAAAATCTCCCCAGTGCGGGATCACAACATTGTTTCCAAACCAATGATGAGCAATCTCATGCACCGTTGCATGCGGGTTGTTCAAAACAATAAGCGAAGTTGATTCCATATTAAATGGATACGACGAAAGCAAAAATCCGACCTTTTCAAATTCGTAATTGCCAAAGAGTTTTGAGAAATAAATTAAAGCGCTTACATCCTTTTTTACAGTCTTTAAAGCGTTGAGCTGCCAAGGAACTGCCGGATCATAATAAATCTCGAGAGGAATTTTGACTTGAGCAGTAGCACAATCGGCTCGGTGATTGTCGGCGCCTCCCCGATCAAAGCAAATTTCTTCTTTGTAGACACTGAATTTGCCGACAGAAAAAATAAAATTGTAAGTAGAAGTCGCCTTTTCTTGTTCCCAGTAAAAATCCTGATTGTCCTGCCTTGTTAGCTTACCGTTAGCGATAGCGACGTACCCAGGAGGTGTTGAGATTTTGTAAGAAACTTTTGCTGGATCGAGTGGCGTATCATTCGACGGAAACCAAAACCTTCCGTAGTATGGCCAGTTTCTCGTTAGCAATATTTTTGACTCCAACTGACCTTCACTGAAAAGACCTGATTGCTCTATGTCGTTGCTAAGTGCCACTCGATAAGAAATTTGAACTTCTTTAGCTTCGCCCGCTGAAAGCTGAATGCCTTCGATCAAGAGCACATCTCCGGCGAGTCCATAATCCGATTTGTTCGCGATCCCCTTTAGATAAGAAAACCGTGCTTGTTTGCCGTCGACAAAGATTTGGCTAACGGTAATTAATTTCAGATTCGTGTGGAGCTCAAGTTCCGTCGAGTCGACTCCTGGAACAACAACGATCTTCATATCGATCTGATAGTCGTTTGCCTCAACCGAAGGGACCGCAATGTCGAAGTGATAAGACAACACATCGATTTGGGTGTTGCCTAAAAACGGTAGAATTAGATCTAAAATTTTTGATTGGACAGGCTGAGTTAAGACTAAACTGGCGCAAACAAGAATCAGCAAACCTAATTTTTTGATAATTTTTTGCACTCCGCTCTCGCTACTCTTGGTCGTAAGCTTCAACTGTAAAGCTAATTACATCGTACTTATTATCTTTGCTATGCATTGGAATATTTTTTGAATCTAGAATCGCTTGATCAACTAAAGCATCACAGCTTCTACCGAAGCCGTGACAGTCATCCGCAAGCTGCTTAAGTGTTTCAGAGCGGCCATGGCCAAATGTAAAAAAGTCAGGGTAAATGGCAAACCCGGTTTCCGCATAATTCAAATGGTAGACTGACCGTAGATCAGTAATCTTTGAATGCAAATATTTTCTAAGGTTGTCATGGTTTGCCGGCTCTGCCCAAAACTTAAATGAAAAAGAAATTTTTCCGCCCAACGTTAGTGAGTCCACATAGTGTGTTCCGCAGGCTGGTTCACTTCGAAAGGTGGTGCCATTTAAACGTGTAGATCGCACCCGTGACGAAATCGCCAAAAACATTACAGTAATTTGACCTGGAGAAGCTTCGTAGAAATATGGTTCAGCGAAGGCTTCAAAGGAAACGTTGCTGTCGCTGCCTCCAACGCTACCTTCTGCACAATCTCCGATAGTGATCTCGCCGGTTGAGAACACGAATCCCCTGCCCATCTCAACATCCTGTGCAGATGTAGCTGGTAAGTTTTCCGGAGACATCTCTTGGGCTGAGGCAGAAAAACTTAAAACCGCGATCACCAATCCCATCATTACTTGAAACATCACGTTCCCCTCCGTCAAAATTTATTTTGGAAGCATCTCACGCACTAATTGGGTAGCAACAACCAATTACTTAGAAAACTGCTAGTGAAATCTAATCAGCCAATTCAATCTTAGCGATCGTATTTAACTGCATGTTCGACGTGCCCTCGTAGATCGAGCCAATCTTAGCGTCGCGCCAGTACTTCTCAGCTGGGTATTCGCGAGTGAAGCCGTTACCGCCAAAGAGATCGATTGCCATTGAAGCGACCTTCTCGGCAGCACGTGACGAGTAGAGCTTTGCCATTG
>JAYSYM010000568.1:0-3278 GCA_043727635.1 Bdellovibrionales bacterium
AAAACCAATCTTAGCTCTCACTGCGCACGCTTTCACAACTGAACGTGAGCGAACATTACGCTCAGGATTCGATGAACATTTAGTAAAACCAATTGATCGCGATGAACTAGTGAGTACGGTCAGGCAGTATGCGCCGAAGTTACTTCTTCGGGTCGAAGGCGTCTCTGAGTCCGTCGCCAAGCAAGTTGAATGCTAACATCGTAAAGAAGATCGCAGTGCCCGGCGAAAGAATTAGATGCGGGTAAGATTTTGCGCGCCAACCATCGTTAGCGAGTACGCCCCATGAACTATATGGCGGCTGAAGTCCCAAGCCAATGAAGCTTAAAAAACTTTCGAATAAGATGTTTGAAGGAACTTGGAAAGTTAGAATCACAATGATCGGCCCCAAAATGTTGGGGAAGATGTGCTTAAACAAAATTGATCCGCCTGATGCGCCCAGCGCACGAGCCGATTCAACATACAGCATTTGTTTTACTTGCAGCACTTGACCACGCACTAACCGCGCAACCCCTACCCATCCAACGATACTGAGCGAGAGAAATATTCCAACGAGCGCTCTTATTTCAGGATTCTCGCTAAACCGAATCGAGTTGAAAATTACTGAAACCAGAATGAGTAAAACAAGCGATGGGATTGCAGACAATATATCGACGAACCTCATCATAGTCGAGTCGACCCACCCACCGAGCCATCCCGAGATCGCACCATAAACTCCGCCAAGGAGTAGTGAGAAAAAGGCTGTGAAAATACCCACTGACATCGACATACGCGCACCGTAGATCAGTCGCGAAAGCATATCGCGCCCAAGACCATCAGTCCCGAGCCAATGGTCAGCACTCGGACCTTCGAGAATTCGATCGATGTTCTGTGTTTCGAATGAGTAAGGCGAAATCCACGGCGCTAGTGCCGCAACACTACAAACGAAAACAATGATGTAGAACGAAACCAGTGAAGCTTTATTCTTCTTCATCCGCTTCCAAGCATCACTCCATAAGCTTTTGTGTGATCCGGCTTTTTCACTCATGAGAGTTTAATCCTTGGATCAACAACCACGTACAATAGATCGACGATCAAATTTGCGAAGACTAACAGTGCGGCGTAGACCAAAGTGATTCCAAGCACCAGCGGGTAATCGCGATTCGTCACACTCTGAATTAAGTGTTTACCCATACCAGGTACGGCGAAAATAATTTCGTTAACGAACGAGCCCGAAAGAATTCCGGCGATAAGTGGGCCCGAGATTGTGAGAACTGGAATCAAAGAATTTTTTAGAACGTGTTTATAAAGAACAATGGTTTGCGAGAGACCCTTTGCGTGAGCAGTCCTTACGAAGTCGGCTTTGATTACCTCAAGAACACTGGATCGCATCATGCGAGCGATGATTCCTGCGGGTCGAACTCCTAAGGTAATCACTGGTAAAATATAATGCGCTGGAGTTTCCCATAAAGCCGGCGGCAGCAGCCCAGCAAATGCCGAGATCGGAATTCCAAAACTGAAAATCATTACCAATAGCGGGCCAACCATAAAACTTGGCAGTGCTACTCCGCTAATTGCAAAAATCATCGCAGCGCTATCCCAAGCAGTGTTGTGACGATTGGCCGCAAAGACTCCGATGGGAATTCCGATCAGAAACGCTAAAAGTAACGAATAAAATCCCATCTGCGCCGACACCGGCAGTGTCTCGCCGATGATATCAGTTACCGAACGCCCGATGTACTTATACGATTCACCAAGGTCCCCTTGAGAAGTCTTGATGAGATAATTTAAATACTGTTTCGGAAGTGGTTCATCCAAACCATACTTTCGTTCGATGTTCGCTTTTACTTCGGGAGGGAGTGCTTTCTCTTCGTCGAATGGCCCACCAGGTAGAAAGCGCAATAGTGAGAACGTGAGCGTGGCGATCACCCATAAAACGAAGACCGCCTCGAGCAAACGCTTAGTTACGTAGACCAAAACACCCTGCTGAATAATCGCATAAGTTAATGCAACACCGCTCCACGCCAGTAGAGCTGGCCAGTACAGCGATGGAATCTCAAAGCCTGAAAGATCAATGCCGATGGCAACGAGGATTAGGAACACTAATCCCCAGCCAAGCACTAGGCCGAACGGGAGACGGCTCACTTAAGAGTTACTCCCTTGTAAAGACGCTGATCCATCGCATTCGAAGGGAAATTCTCGACACGCGCTGAGATAAGCGCGTGCTGAACCGAAGCCAAAATTGGTATAACGGGAACATCTTGCTCAACTAAAATCGATTGAGCGCGAGAGTAAATCTCGCGGCGCTTATTCTTGTCTGACTCTTTGGCACCTTGCTCAACAAGCTTATCGAATTCAGAGTTTTTCCAGAATGTCTTGTTGTTGTCTGAACTGCCCGTAATCAAACTAAAGAAGTTATGTGGGTCTGGGTAATCAGCTAGCCAACCGAAGCGGAACATCGGATACGTTCCCGTAATGAGCGAGTTTAAATAAACTTTCCACTCTTCATTTTTTAACTCAACACTGATGCCGAGGTTATTTTTTAATTGCGCTTGTACGTTTTCAGCAATGCGCTGGTGGTTTTCGTTGGTGTTAAAGCCGATCGTTATTTTTGGGAACTTAGATGGGTCACTGTAGCCAGCCTGTTTCAAAAGTTCTTTTGCCTTAACCGGGTCGAAAGTTAAACCGCGCTCAGCTTCATAACCAAACATTCCCGGTGGAATCCAGCTAGACAAAGGGACTTCTCCCCCGCCAAGCATCTGAACGATCAATTTTTTATCGATCGCGTGCGCAAGTGCCTGACGAACTTTAACGTTGTTCATCGGCGGCGTTTTAGTGTTCAAACCATAGTAATAAATTTGTAAAAGCCCGAGCTCTTTGAATTCTTTTCGAGTCTTTAAGTTTCGAAGTTCAGTAGCAGGAAGCTTAACTACTGCATCGAGTTTGCCCGAATCAAAAAGGTTGAGCGCAGTTGCCTGTTCTAAAATCATGTACATCATGACGTACTTAACCTTAGCTTTTTCTCCGTAATAATTTTCGTTTCGCTCTAGTAAAATCTGATTGTCGTGCTGCCAAGCTGCGAGCTTGAAAGCGCCAAGAGTTACGATGTTGCCAGGCTCAGTCCACTTGTCTCCGTGTTTTTGAACGACGTCGAATCTCATCGGGAAAGCGGCATGATGGGTAAGTAAATACGGGAAGTAGCTCATCGGTTGGTTAAGTTCGACGACGAGTTCATATGGAGAAGTGGCTTTCACACCGACCTGAGCGAAGTCCTTAAGTTTCCCTTGGCTAAACGCCTCAGC
>JAYSYM010000569.1:0-9915 GCA_043727635.1 Bdellovibrionales bacterium
CCTGACTAGTGTCACACTCACATCTTGTGGAGTGAAAAAAACTGCCTCTCCTCCGCTCGGAGATTTAGCTTACTCAGCTACCTCAAGTTGCCAAGCAGGTTCAGACGAACGTCGCTCACCAGCCGGCGGTGGCGTAATTAACAGTGGCTACTTCGGAAAATTAATTGATCGCAGTGATTTGAATTCGATTCTTCCTACTGACATTCAACAAACCGCCGCTCATGCATCAGACGAACGCTTGGCCGTTTACGTCGTTAATCAAGGTCAGTGCTCAGCATTCTCATTTCTTCCCTACGCGCCGACTCATTTGTATGAATATTGGAAAGAAGCTGCTGGAGCGTCTGGAGTATCGAGCCTCCTCGGACTCTATAAAGAAGATTGCGGCGGAGGCTGCCAACCCAACCAAGTCATCAACCCTCTCGTTATGCTAAATGCCTGTACAGATCGCTGGACCATGGTTCATGAAATCGTTCATCACAACTTCAATGTGCAACGCAAAAAATTTAAACCATTCGATAGCGACGAAGCTATTATCTCGGTGTTAATGAACGAACTTAATGTTCTTCAAAATATCGTCGATGGCTACAATCGCGCACCCGATGAATACTTAGGGATGCAGCTCGCACATTCGCTTGATCGCGTAAGAGATCTTTTAGTTCGATTCACTTATCAAACCAGTTTCGAAGAAGTTTCGATCGAATCAATCTTGATGCGGGAGTTCGCTTACAATCGCTTGCAAAATGTTCCAGCCTCAGCGGTAAAGAACGCTATTAGTTACGTTCGCTACTCCGCTGCTGCTGGGGTTGATCGCTTAGCACCGATTCGCACAGCTGCTCAAGACCTCGCACGCTCTGCGCAAGAGAATGGCTGGCAGCGAGTTGCGAGCAATGCTCTGGTGGTGAAAGCAGAGATAGATAACTTTGAGGATGATTCGACTTGCTATCAGAACGAAGCCGTCGATTTGTATCGACGAGCTACGACCGCAGCACAGCCGGTCGAACCGCAATTGCCTGAAGAGCCAGTCGAGCAAGAAGGTGATGTTATTGAGTGGAACCCAACATACACGGGGCGAGCTAAGAATGCTGAGTTAGAAGTAGCAGCGCACGTCGATTCTCATGCAGATCCACGTGCTGCTAAACTTTCAGAAAAACTTCAAAATGTGTTGAGCACCCTAAAGCCAAAGTGATTTTGCTCCACGCTCACGCGCTGTTTCGGCAGCGTCTTCGTAACCGGCATCAATATGTCTGAATAGACCCATCGCAGGATCAGCAGTTAACACTCGCTCGAGACGCTTCGCTGCTTTTGCTGTACCGTCGGCAACAATCACTTGTCCTGCATGAAGACTGTAACCCATTCCAACCCCACCACCATGATGGAAGCTCACCCACGATGCGCCACAAGCAGTATTCACAAGCGCATTAAGGATCGGCCAATCTGCAACGGCATCTGACCCGTCTTTCATCGCTTCAGTTTCACGATTGGGACTAGCTACTGATCCACAATCAAGATGATCGCGACCAATTACAATTGGTGCTTTAACTTTTCCGCTCGCTACTAATTCGTTGAACTTTAAACCAGCTAATTGACGCTCACCATACTCAAGCCAACAAATTCTTGCTGGCAGTCCTTGAAACGCAATTCTCTCTTCAGCCATATCGAGCCAACGTAATAAATGTTTTTTGTGCGGGAAGAGTTCGCGGATCGCGTCGTCGGTGACCTTAATGTCATTTGGATCGCCAGAGAGAGCTACCCATCTAAATGGTCCCGAGCCTTTGCAGAAAAGTGGACGAATGTATTCTGGAACGAAGCCCGGAATATCAAAAGCGTTCTCACAACCACCTTCAACTGCACGTGCGCGAATATTGTTGCCGTAATCAAAAGTGATCGCGCCACTTTTTTGCATCGCAAGCATTCCATCAACATGCTTTGCCATGCTCTTAATTGAAAGCTGGTTATATTTTTTTGCGTCGTTAGCGCGAAGTTCGGCTGCAGCCTCAAGACTATAACCTTCAGGTATGTAACCGTTGAGAGGATCATGAGCTGAGGTTTGATCAGTCAATATATCTGGCGTGAAGCCACGCTTAATCATCTCGTGAATCACAGTGGCCATATTGCCAACTAGGGCAATCGACTTCGCAACACCTTCTTTTTTGTACTTCTCGACTCGCTTCAACGCATCGTCGAGATCGGTCGCTAACTCATCGACGTAATGAGTATCCAGACGCTTTTGAATTCTCTCTGGATCAACATCAACTCCGAGTACAACTGCGCCAGCGAAGACACCAGCAAGTGGCTGTGCCCCACCCATCCCACCAAGACCGGCAGTTAAAATGACTTTGCCTTTTAGTGTTCCACCGAAATGTTTTCGCCCGCACTCAACGAATGTTTCGTAAGTACCTTGAACAATCCCTTGGCTTCCGATGTAGATCCAAGAGCCGGCAGTCATCTGCCCGTACATCATTAAGCCTTTTTTATCGAGTTCGTGAAAGTAGTCCCAGGTTGCCCACTTACCTACAAGGTTCGAATTCGCAAGCAACACTCGCGGAGCATCTTCGTGAGTTTTTAAAACTCCGATTGGCTTTCCGCTCTGGATTAAAAGTGTCTCGTCATTTTCCAAGGTAATGAGCGCCTGAAGGATTTTATCAAAACACTCCCAATTGCGAGCAGCCTTGCCGATTCCTCCATAGACAACTAAGTCCTCTGGTCGTTCAGCAACATCAGGGTCCAAATTGTTTTGAAGCATTCGGTAAGCCGCTTCTTGTATCCACCCTTTGCAAACAAGTTTGTTGCCGTGTGGTGCTCGCACCACTCTTTTACCAGTTTGCATTACCACTCCAACTCGCCAGTGCTTGAGAGAACTGCTTTAAGAATTTCATCATTGCGGATTAAAACTTTGATGGCTTCGATGTCTTTAGAGAACACTCGATCTTCGGCGGCGAAAGGAACAGTTTTTCGAATGACATCGTAAGCTGCTTTTACGCCAGCAGTCGGCGATAGCGGCTTTAAAAAATCAAGCGCTTGAGTTGCTGAGAGCAATTCCATCGCAACGATATTTTCTGCATTTCGAACAATCTGACCGAACTTTCTTGCAGCAATAGTTCCCATGCTGACGTGATCTTCTTTATCTGCTGAAGTTGGAATGCTATCGACCGACGCTGGGTGTGCCAAAATTTTATTTTCGCTCACGAGCGACGCTGCCGCGACTTGCACGATCATGTGACCTGAGTTCAAACCGCCGTTGGGAGCTAAGAATGCCGGAAGTCCACTCATCGCAGGGTTGATTAGTTTTTCAATGCGACATTCAGAAATACTCGCCATCGCACTCATCGCAATTCCCATGAAGTCGAGTTGGAACGCTACCGGCTCACCGTGAAAATTTCCGCATGATAAAATTTTATCTTCATTCGGGAATACGAGTGGATTATCAGTTGAAGAGTTCGCTTCGATCTCTAGAGTGTCGATCCCTTTGCGAATCGAATCTTTCGCCGCGCCATGAACTGCTGGCATACAACGAAGCGAATAGGCATCTTGCACGCGTCCGCAATCAGCATGGTCTTCGGCAATCTGTGAAGTCGCGCCAAGAATTTTTAAAATGTTGCGTGCAGTTTTAGCTTCACCCGGATGCTTACGAACTCCGGGAATGAGCGGATCAAAAGCCGACCTCGCACCCTTCATCGCTTCAAGCGACATCGCTCCTGCTAAGTCAGTCATCCAGCAGAGCCTGCGAGCTTCGAAACCATTTAATAAACCAACTGCGGTCATTACCTGGCAGCCATTGATGAGCGACAAGCCTTCCTTCGCTTGAAGTGTTAACGGTGTGATCTTGAGTTTTGATAAAACATCGTTAGCCTCAGCCTTCTGGCCATTTTGCCAAAGCTCACCCTCACCGATTAAAGCGAGTGCTAAATGTGATAGCGGAGCTAGATCACCACTTGCGCCCACACTTCCTTGTTGAGGAATCACCGGATGTAAGTCGTTATTTAAAAACTCTAAAATCTTATCAATTATTTCTGGACGAATGCCGCTATGACCAGTTGCAAGTGCGTTCGCGCGCAAATACATAATCGCTCGAGTTTCTTCTAGCGTGAAGGGATCACCCACGCCGCTTGAGTGCGAACGAATAAGATTGCGCTGCAAAGTTTCGATTTCTTCTTGAGAGATTCGGACGCTGCTAAATGCACCGAAGCCGGTGTTCACGCCGTAGATTGCGTCGCCCGTCTTCATCTTGGCTTCGATATACGCTCGCGACAGCTTTACCTTCGCTCGCGCTTCATCTGATAAAACTACTTTTACTTTTTCACCACGCAAGTGCCCATGCGAAACTTTCCAAGTCGTTTCGATCGTCACATCACTACCAGTTAACTTAATCTCTCTCATTTATCCTCAACACTTAACGCAGTATTGCTACCACCTGGTAGCAGCTACCTTTTTGCGTCTTTCAGGGTTTTGATTGCAGTCGCGTAGTCGTTTTTGAAAATGAAATTTCCGGCGACTAGCACATCTGCGTCTTTGCACATGGCTACTGTCTCGGCGTTTACTCCGCCATCGACTTCGATTAAAGCTTTTGAACCGATTCGCTTTAATTCAGCGCGAATCGTTTTAATTTTTTCAACTTGTTCGACCATAAATTTCTGGCCACTAAAACCAGGATCGACAGTCATTACCAAAACAAGATCAACAAGACCTAAAAATGGAACGATCTTTTCAACTGCGGTCGCAGGTCTAAGCGTAATCCCAGCTTTACAGCCAAGATCTCGAATTTCTTTTAAAAGCTTAACTGGATCTTTGGCCGCTTCGATGTGAATCGTGATGTAGTTAGCTCCCGCCTCAGCAAAGTCTTTTACGAACTTTTCAGGGGCCTCGATCATCAGGTGGCAGTCAAGAGGGAGCTTCGTCACTTTTCTTAAGGATCGAACGACCGGAGCACCAATGGTGAGGTTCGGAACGAAATGTCCATCCATCACATCCACGTGAATCCATTCAGCTCCTGCTTCCTCAACGGCTTTCATATCTCGCTCAAGGTTTGCAAAGTCGGCAGAGAGAATACTCGGAGCAATAATAAAACTCATGAAAGCACTTCTCCCTTTTTGATTTGATGACCGCGAATAAATTCGGCAGACGACATTCGTGAACGCGACTCAGGTTGAACTTCGAAAACTTCTAGCAGGCCATCGCAAGTGCCAACTGTGAAACTCTCGGCGCTCACTTCAACAAGTTCGCCAGGCTTTCCATTACCAGAAAGAACTTTTGTCTTAAGAAGCTTAACAGATTTTCTTTCGCGAATAGCAAACGGGTTTGGTCCCAAAGCTAAACCACGAATGAGATTATGAATCTTTAATGCTGACCATGACCAATCGATCTTTGCTTCAGCTTTATCAATCTTCGCAGCAAACGTAACTTGTGACTCATCTTGCGGCCTGGGCGCTAAGTTTCCGCGTAAGTAATCCATAAACTCGGTTACTAAAAGATCCGCTCCTAAAATTCGTAACTGATCGTAAAGCTCAACGGCGGTCATCTCGTTGCCGATCTCCACGCGTCTAATTCCAAGAACATCGCCCGCATCTAATTTGCGAACGATCTTTTGAAGTGCGACTCCGCTTTCATTATCGCCGGCCATGAGTGCACGTTGAATTGGAGCAGCGCCTCTCCAGCGCGGAAGAATACTCCCATGTACATTCACACAACCTTTTTGAAACAGATCTAAAAACTTCTGACCAAGGATCTGACCGAACGCTACAACGACAGCGCTTTCGGCCTTGAGCTCTAAAACCTGATTATGAAACTCTTCGGTGTTCACCGTTTCAGGAGTAAAAACTTTTAAACCTAGTTCGAGCGCTCGAGTTTTAACTGGCGACGGTGTTAGCTGCATTTTGCGACCCGCTGGTCGATCGGGTTGTGAAACAACCGCGACGATTTCAAAATGATTGTCGGCTGCAAGACGGTCCAAAGACGTCACTGCGAATTCCGGTGTTCCCATAAATATAATGCGAATTTTGCTCACGAAAACCAAGTTAGAGCCTAGGGGCTCTTATGGCAAGTCGGACTATTCGACTGAAGCCTGCTTAGCAGCTGCGCGGGCGGCCTTCACACGCTCGCGTTCTTCACGAGCCTCTTCAGGCGTTGGGTACCCTGATTTTTCGATCTTCTTTTTAATGCGATTCGATTTAACAAAGCTTAGACGGTCAATGAACAGCTTACCTTCGAGATGATCCATTTCATGCTGAAGGCAAATCGACAATAACCCATCAACTTTCAAAGTCTGCTCTTTGCCATCTACATCTAAGTAATTTAATTCGATGTAAGTAAAACGCTCAACCGTCTCATAGAAGGTAGGAACACTTAAACAACCTTCTTCGTAGGTCGTTTTGCCTTCTGTTTTAATAATTTCTGGATTGATGACTACGAGTGGCTGCTTTACCGCTCGCTCAAGCTCCGTCATGCCTTCTAAGTCGATTTCGCCGTTGTCATCGTGCGGGCGAGTGTCGACAACTAGCAAACGAATATCACGCCCAACCTGCGTAGCCGCGAGGCCAATTCCGTTGGAGTCGTACATTGTTTCGGTCATATCCTGCGCGAACCTCTGCAATTCTGCATCAACGGCTTTTGCTGGCTTCGCTTTGTGGCGAAGTCGCGGATCAGGATAGGTGAGAATTTCTAGAACCATAGAGACATCATAGCGGAAACTGAGGCGTACGGCTACTTCTTAAGACGCAAGATTAGGAAACCCGAGAGACCCAATATAATCAAATTAGGCACCCAAGCCGCCAATATCGGGGGTAGGTAGCCATGCTGACCAAGAATAATTCCCGAGTTGTAGAAGGCGTAGTAGACGAATGCGAGGCCAATACAAATCCCCGCATTGAGCGCTGTACCGCCACTTCGCTGACGACCCACACTGAATGGAATTCCGATAAACGACATCACGAATGCTGCGAATGCGAAGCTAAATTTTGAGTGGTATTCAACCTCATACCAGCGTGTATCAAGGCCGGCTTCTTTGTTTCTTTGGATGAACTGGCCAAGCTCGCTGAGACTGAGAACCGACGCGCTTTTTGAGGTCGACTGTAGGTCAGCCGCATCCTCTCCCATCGTAATCGTTTTATGATCGAAGGTTTGGGTCATCGGAACATTAAGCTCTTGATCAAAAAGAGTGACCGAACCGTTTTGAAGTTCCCAACGCTCCCCTTTTAGATCGACCGACTTTGCAGTCACGAGCTGGATCAATTCCCAAGCGCCGTTGAAGTAATACATCGTCAACCCGGCCGCTTTGTTTTGCTCAGCCTGAAGAGTGCGAATGTTGAAGAGAATATTGTTTGAGCGATACCAAATTTTATCGGTCTTGACGGTCGAGTAGAGACCCGGCTGTTTTTTAAGTTCGACGTAGTAAATGTATTTCTCTTTTTGGCTTACGATCGGAATGATTCGATCACCCAACCAAAACGAAAAAACAGAAATCATAACAACTAAAATTAGTATCGGAGAAGAGATGCGAGCCAAGCTCATTCCCGCACTAAAAAGGGCTACGAGTTCGTTTGATTTGCTAAGGGTGCTGAGGGTGAAAATCGTGCCCAAAAGACAAGCAACGGGAATCATCTGCTGAACGATGCCCGGGACTTTGAACATGTAGTATTGAATGAGAATTGAACTTGAAACATCAAAGCGCGAAGCACTTGAAATCGCATCGACAGTTAAAAACATCGTTACGAAAACGATGAGCCCCCCAACGAGATATCCGAAGAACATTTTTGCTATGTAACGATCGATAATGTTTAGCACTGCCACCAAGTGTACCTGCCTTGACACTCCAAGGGAACCGTCGTTAACTTGCCCCATGGCATTACGCGTCTTACTCGCTGACGAGAGCTCGACCATAAAAAGGGTCATGCAGCTCGCACTCCAAGATTTCGCTGTCGAAGTGAAAGCAGTGCACGCTGGTGTGGACGTTCTTGAGGTCGCTCGCACCTACAAACCCGATATCGTTTTTGCCGACGTACTTTTACAGAAAAAAAATGGCTATGAGGTTAGCGCTGAACTCAAAGGCGATGCCGAACTGAGCTCAACTCCCGTTGTACTTATGTGGAGTTCGTTCATGGAGCTTGATCAAGCAAGCTACAAGAAATCAAAAGCTAACGGAAAATTAGAAAAGCCGTTTGATGTCGAGACACTTCGCAAACTTGTAAAAGACAATGTCCCAAGTCTTCGTTCAGATCGCTTGTCAGAGTATCTTCAGTTTCCGTCGAGCATTTCGCAACCGTTGAACGACGAAGAATTGAAACGGCAATCGCAATCGGCCGCCAAAGCGGCTGCCCCAGTTCTCACTCCTCCTCCGCCTCCGACTGACGAGGATTTCGGCCGCGGTTTTGAAATCAGCGATTTGACTGCAACCAACAATCGCTCAGTCAGTCGCAACCTTGAAATGCCGCCGCCACCTCCAGCAGAAGCTGAGGACGAAGATTGGGTGAAGCAGGATATTTCAAAATTTACCTTGGACCTTGCTCCGGTGAAAATTGAAGGTGAAGACCAGGCCATCAGTTTCGATATTCACCACGGTTCACTTGAGGGTGAACGACAATTAACTTCTACTAGTCTATCGAACGAACCAACGACGACAAAATTTAATCTTCGCTCTCCTCCGCTTGAAAGAACAAAAGCAGAGGAACTTCCGTTTCCTGACTTCGATAATTATCAATCTTCAAATGCACACTTGCCGATTGTTCCGGAGATCGATTTCTCCCCGGGGGAAATGGATTTAGCTGGTGATCAGCCTTTTCAATTTGAAAAGCAACTTTCAGCTCAACAACTAGAAAAAATCATTCGTGCTCAGAGCAAAGAAGTGATCGAAGAAGTTGTTAAGAGAGTTGTGCCAGAGCTTGCGACTCAAATTATTCGCGACGAAATCAATCGCCTCCTTGCTGAAGGCGCGCAATGACCTTAAGTGAGTTAGTCAAAGCAGCACTTCGTGAGGACATGCCCACGGGTGATCTGACGACTGACTCCCTCGGCTTCGCACCGCGAATGGGCGAAGCACGGCTGATCGCAAAAGAAGACTTAGTTTTATCCGGCACGGCCGCCTTCGAACTTACCATGATGGCTTTAGAGCCGAACGCGAAAGTTCAGTGGCATTTCAAAGAAGGCGAACTTGTGCTTAATCGGCAAATCATTTGCCGAATCACTGGTGATCTTATTCAGATTTTAAAAGCTGAACGAGTCGCATTAAATTTCTTGGGCCACTTATCTGGAATTGCCACTTTCACTCGATGCTTCGTTCAACAAGTCGAACATACTAAAACAAGAATTCTTGATACTCGAAAAACTATTCCGGCGTATCGTGATCTTGCGAAAAAAGCAGTTGCGAATGGCGGCGGTAAAAATCATCGCCGCGACTTGAGTGCCGCAATTTTAATTAAAGACAATCACATCCTTGTCGCAGGAGGATTGCGAAAAGCCGTTGAGCGCGTTCGGAATCACTCACGTGACAAAATTGAAGTTGAATGCGCAACTTTGGAACAAGTAAAAGACGCCGTCGAGCTTAACGTTGATTGTTTGCTCTTAGACAATATGAACAACGACACACTGAAAGCAGCGCTTAAGCTTATTCCGTCACACATCGAAACCGAAGCGAGCGGCAACATGACGATCAACCGTGTGAAGTCAGTTGCTGAGCTTGGCGTTACCTACATTAGCGTAGGCGCCCTGACTCACTCCGCACCTACTGCCGACGTAAGTTTAATTTTTGATTGGCAGCAATCTGAAATGGCTGGGATTTAATGCGTTTCGATTTACTTGCGACGAGTGATTTTTTCTTTTCATCGCAAGGAATTCCTTCAAAGGTCTTCGAAAAAACTGAAAGCACGTCGAGTCTAGCAAAGGCAGATGCATCGAAAACCACTGCTCCACTGACTGTTTACATTTCAA